>DQBD01000280.1:4874-5310 GCA_003526065.1 Gammaproteobacteria bacterium
CGCATCCGGACTGGGGCGAGGCGGTGGTGGCCATCGTCAGCCTGAAGCCCGGCCAGCACGCCAGCGCCGAGGAACTGCAGGCGTTCTGCAAGCCGCGCCTGGGCCGCTTCGAGCAGCCCAAGGCGGTGCTGTTTCTGGACGAACTGCCCAAGGGCGCCACTGGCAAGATCGCCAAGGCCAGCCTGCGTGACGGCCTGCGTGCCGATCCCGCCCGTCTGCCCTGGCCCGCCCCCTGACCGTGGCCTGGCGCAACGCCTGGACCATGCTGGCGCTGTTGATCGCCGGCCAGGTCGCCATGTCGTCCGGCGCCTATCTGTGGGGGCCGCTGGCGCCGTTCATGGTGGCGGAACTGGATGTCAGCAAGGCGCAGTTCGGTGCGGTGCAGTCGGCCTTCTACGTGGTGGGTGCGCTGATGGCGCTGCCGGCCGGCGTGCTG
>DQBD01000284.1:0-260 GCA_003526065.1 Gammaproteobacteria bacterium
GCGCTCGGCGCCGAGGTCATCGTCTACGGCATCGACCCCGCCCACGGGCAGGCGCTGCGCCAGACACTGCCGCAGGTCGACTGGCGCATGTCGAGCCCCGAGGCCATCGGCGCCGAGCTGGCGCAGGCGGACCTGCTGGTCGGCGCCGTGCTGCTGCCGGGCGACCGGGCGCCGCACCTGATCAGCGCCGACATGGTCCGCCGCATGCGTCCCGGCACGGTGATCGTGGACGTCAGCATCGACCAGGGCGGCTGCGTCGA
>DQBD01000284.1:488-5689 GCA_003526065.1 Gammaproteobacteria bacterium
GTACTGGTCGACATCGCCGTCGACCAGGGCGGCTGCGTCGAGACCGCCCGCCCCACCAGCCATTCCGACCCGGTCTACACCGTCGACGGCGTGCTGCATTACTGCGTCACCAACATGCCGGGCGCCTACCCGCGCACCGCCACGGTGGCCCTCACGCAGGCCACGCTGCCCTACCTCAAGCGCCTGGCGACCGGCGGCCGGGCGGCGCTGTTCGAGGACCCGGCACTGGGCGCCGGCGTCAACACCCATGAGGGCTACCTCACCTGCCAGCCGGTCGCCCACGGCCTGAACCTGCAGGCGCGCTACCGGTCGCTGGACTCGCTGGCCTGAGGCAACGCCGGCTCGGCGCCGCGCACCAGCAGGCAGGCGCCGATCACCGCCGCCGGCATGAGCACCAGGTTCACCAGCGGCAACATCCCCAGCAGCAGCACCCCGCCCCCGAAACCGAGCGCCGGCCAGCGCGCGGCGGCGGCGCTGCGGCGCACGGCGGGAAAGTCCTGACCGCGATGGGCCAGCGGGTAGTCGAGATACTCCAGCGCCAGCAACCAGGCCCCCAGCAGCAGCCAGGCCGGACCGGCCAGCAGGTTCACACCCGGCACCCACAGCAGCAGCCACAGCGGCAGCGCGCGCAGCAGGAAGTACCCGAGCTTGCGCAGTTCGTTACCGATCGCCGCCAGCGCGTCGGCCAGCCAGCCGCGCCCGTGTGCCGACGGCTCACCGAGCACCCGCGCCGCCAGCACGGCGTTGAACGGCGCGGCAATGAGATTGGCCAGCGCCGTGAAGGCGTACACCAGCACCAGCAGCAGCGCCAGCACGAACACCGGCCACAGCAGCAGCGCCAGCCAGTCCAGCCAGCCGGGCAGCAGCCCGCGCAGCCACTGCACCGCGTCGCCCACATAATGGACGGCGGCCACCGTGCCGGCGGCGAACAGCAACACGTTGATCAACAGCGGCGTCAGAACCAGACCGCGCCACCTGCGATCAAACAGCACCGAAAAACCGCGATACAGGCACTGCAGTCCCGCCATCGCCGACGCTACCGGCATCTCAAACCCTCCCTGCGCGTGATCACGGGTTGATCGGCTGACGGCTGATCAGCATCAGCGCGTGCATCGCACGGCCGATCGAGCATGCATTCCGGGCCGACGCGTGGTCCAAGGCGGGGGGCGCCCTTGCGCACCAACCCGGCAACCCCATCTTGTACTCCACCGCGCGCCGCCCACAACGCGGCACCACACGAAGTCCTCATGTCCCGACCCCAACACAGACTGCGCGTACTGACCTACAACATCCAGGTGGGCATAGACACCCGCCACTACCGCCAGTACCTGACACGCGGCTGGCGGCACATGCTGCCGTTTCCCGGCCGCCAGGAAAACCTCGACCAGGTGGCGGCCGTGCTGCGCGACCACGACATCGTCGCCCTGCAGGAGATCGACGCCGGCTCCTACCGTGGCGCCTTCCTGAATCAGGCCCAGTACCTGGCCGACCTGGCCGGCTTTCCCAACTGGCACCTGCAGGTGAACCGCAACTACGGCGCCCTCGCCCGGCACGGCATCGCCGTGCTCAGCCGCCTGCCCCCGACCGGCATCCGCGAGTGCCGCCTGCCCGGCTTTCTGCCCGGTCGCGGGGCGTTGCTGCTGAGCTTTGGCAGCGACCGGCGGCCGCTGCACGTGCTGGCCGTGCACCTGTCGCTCGGCCAGCGCTCGCGCATGCGCCAGCTGCGCTACCTGTCGCGCCTGGCCATGCACTGCAAGGACCTGATCCTGCTTGGCGACATGAACTGCGCCGCCTGGCAGCTGGAGCGCAACTCCGGCCTGATCCACGCCGGACTGCGCGTGGCCGACACCGAAGGACACAGCTACCCGTCCTGGCGTCCACGGCGTAACCTCGACCATGTACTGGTATCGCCGGGGCTGAGCGTGCACCGCGCCCGGGTGCTCGATCATCCCATGTCCGACCACCTGCCGGTGGCGGTGGAACTGGACTTGCCGCCGGCGCTGGCCGCCAGTCTGGCCGAGCCGGTGGCTGCCTGCGCCTGACACGCAACGCTGCACGGAGGACCGCCATGCCATCGCGAGACCTCGAACGCCGCATGTGGGCAGAGGCCTGTGCCCTGCTCGACCAGGCCGAACGGTTACAACGCCAATTCTTCGATCCCCCCGGCGGACGCGGCACCGGCCGTGGCTGGCAGCCGCCCGTCGACGTGTACTCCGCCGGTTCTGAGCTGGTGATCATGGCCGCCCTGCCGGGAGTGACCGCCGAACGGCTGGAGGTCGGCATCGACGGCGTGATGCTGATGATCGCCGGCGAACGTCGCCTGCCCGATGCGCTGCGCGGGCACCGTGTACAGCGCCTGGAAATTCCGCGCGGCCGCTTCGAGCGCCGCCTGCGTCTGCCGCCGGGCACGTATCAGATCGGCCGCCTGGAACTGAGCCACGGCTGCCTGGTTCTGATCCTGCACCGGGTCGAGTCGATGACCGGAGAATGAACATGAACAACGAAACCGCCGTGTCCACCGCCCGCCAGGCCGAAGACGACGTTCTGCTGATCCTGCCGGTACGCAACCTGGTCCTGTTTCCGGGTGTGGTGATGCCGTTGACGGTCGGCCGCAAGGGCTCGATCGAGGCGGCCCAGGAGGCCGTGCGCAGCGATCGCCCGCTGGGCCTGCTGCTGCAGAAGGAAGCCGGTGACGACCACCCGGGGCCGGACGATCTTTACAAGGTCGGCACCGTGGCCAGCGTGCTGCGCTTCGTGTCGGCGCAGGACGGCGCCCACCACGTGGTGTGCCAGGGCGAGGAGCGGTTCCGGGTGCTGGACTTCATCCCCGGCCACCCGTACCTGCTGGCGCGCATCGAGCGCTTCGCGGCTGCCGACGAGGGCGGCGTGGAGAACGAAGCCCGCACGCTGAACCTGCGCGAGCAGGCACTGCAGGCGCTGGAACTGCTGCCGCAAACGCCAGCCGAGCTGGTGCATGCCATCCAGTCCACGCCGACCGGCTCGGCACTGGCGGACCTGATCGTCAGCTACATGGACCTCAAGCCGCAGGAAAAGCAGGAAGTGCTCGAGCTGGTGGACCTGCCGCAGCGTCTGACGCGCGTATCCGAACTGCTGGCACGACGCATCGAAGTGTTGCGGATCCAGCGCGACATCTCGCAGCAGACACGCGAAAAGCTCGACGAGCGGCAGCGCGAATTCGTGCTGCGCGAACAGCTGAGAACGATCCAGAAGGAGCTTGGCGAGGCCGACGACCAGGCTGCCGAGGCCGAGGAACTGGCCGAGGCGGTTGCCAAGGCGGACATGCCGGCCGAGGTCGAGGAGCACGCACGCAAGGAACTCAAGCGCCTGGCCCGCATGCCCGAAGCCTCCGGCGAGTACCCGATGCTGCGCACGTACCTGGAGTGGCTCACCGAGCTGCCGTGGGGGAAAGCCAGCACGGACAACCTGGACATCGAAGCGGCCCGTGACGTGCTGGACCAGGATCACTGGGGGCTGGACAAGATCAAGCGCCGTATCCTCGAACACCTGGCGGTGCGCAAGCTCAGCCCCGAAGGCAAGAGCCCGATCCTGTGTTTCGTCGGCCCGCCGGGGGTCGGCAAGACCTCACTCGGCCAGAGCATCGCCCGCGCCATGGGCCGGCGGTTCGTGCGCGTGTCACTGGGCGGCGTACACGACGAGGCGGAAATCCGCGGCCACCGCCGCACCTACGTCGGCGCCCTGCCCGGCAACATCATCCAGTCCATCCGCAAGGCCGGCACGCGCAACCCGGTACTGATGCTCGACGAGATGGACAAGCTCGGCCAGGGCTTCCACGGCGACCCCTCGGCGGCCCTGCTGGAGGTGCTCGACCCCGAGCAGAATCATACGTTTCGCGACAACTACCTGGCCGTGCCATTCGACCTGTCACAGGTCATGTTCATCGCCACCGCCAACGTGCTCGACAACATCCCGGGCCCGTTGCGCGACCGCATGGAAGTGATCGAACTGCCGGGGTACACGCAGGAAGACAAGCTCGAAATCGCCCGCCGGTACCTGATCGACCGCCAAATGAAGGCCAGTGGCCTCGGCGCCGATCAGGCGCAGCTCACCGACGCCACGCTGCGCGCCATCATCGACGGGTACACCCGCGAAGCCGGCTGCCGCAATCTGGAGCGCGAAATCGGCGCCGTCCTGCGGCACCTGGCGGTGCGCGTGGCACAGGGCGAGACCGGCCCGCACCACATCGAAGCCGACGACCTGCCCGCCATCCTGGGCCCGGCCCGCTTCGACTCCGAGCTGGCCATGCGCACCTCCATGCCGGGGGTGGCCACCGGCCTGGCCTGGACCCCGGTCGGTGGCGACATCCTGTTCATCGAAGCCAGTCGCTCACCAGGCAACGGCAAGCTCATCCTCACCGGACAACTGGGCGAGGTGATGAAGGAAAGCGTCCAGGCGGCGCTGTCGTTGCTCAAGAGCCGAGCAACGGAACTGGGCATCGATCCGGCATCGTTCGACACGCACGACATTCACGTGCACGTGCCGGCCGGCGCCATCCCCAAGGACGGCCCGTCGGCCGGCGTGGCCATGTTCGTGGCACTGGCGTCGCTGCACACCGACCGCTGCGTGCGCGCCGACACCGCCATGAGCGGCGAGATCAGCCTGCGTGGGCTCGTGCTCCCGGTGGGCGGCATCAAGGAGAAGGTTGTCGCGGCGCATCGTGCCGGCATCCGCCGTGTGATGCTGCCGGCGCGCAACCAGAAGGACTACGACGACATCCCCGCCAGCGCCCGCGAGCAATTGGAGTTCATCTGGCTCGAAGGTGTCGATCAGGCCCTGGACGCCGTGTTCGAGCACCCGCAGTCGGCCGATGCGCTGGCCGCCGATGGCGGCTGACCTGGAACCACGGGCCGGGCCAGCGCGGGAACCGCGCCGCGCCTGCCCGGTCCAACTCAACGCCGGCCGGCGACCTGCCACCCGGCACCACGAGGGTCCTGCCATGCAGAAAAAACCAATCTTCTCCGTTGTTCTCGGCGCTGCCCTGCTGGCGCTCGGCGGCACCGTGACTGCCGCCGGCCACGGCGCCGGCAAACCTGCCGATCCCGCTGCCACTCAACCGCCGGCCAGCAGTAACCGCCAGTCACTGCCGGACGCCGATCGCAGCCTGGAGCGTGCCCAGGAACGTCAGGCGGCACCGGCCCATGAGCACTCCCGAGCCCACGAGC
>DQBD01000284.1:5929-10671 GCA_003526065.1 Gammaproteobacteria bacterium
AGCACTCCCGAGCCCACGAGCAACGCATGGAACACGCGCCCGACCGCGGACTCGAACACCGCGATCCGCATTCGATGGAACCCCACGGCAAGGGCTGGAAGAACCCCGGCAACTAGCCCGCCACCACCAACCACCCAGCCAAAGCCCCGCCCCGCGGGGCTTTGGCGTTTCTGGGCCGACCGATGACCGCGCGCATGCCGGGTGGGCGCCGCCGGTGGCATCATCCCCCGAGCCCCTGAGGCACTTGAAGATAACGACACAGAGGAGAACACCACGATGACGGACGCCGAACTCGAACGCGCGCTGGCGGCAGTCGACCTGCCACGGCCCGCCTACTGGCAGGCGCAGTACCTGAAAAACGTCGAGCAGCTGTCGAAGCCGCAGTACGGCATGGTCGTGGAACGCGACGTCGCCGTGCCCATGCGCGACGGCGTGGTGCTGCGCGCGGACGTGTTCCGGCCGGACGCGCCCGGCAAGTTCCCGGGCCTGCTGGCGCTGTCCGCCTACGGCAAGGACAGCCAGAGCGTGCCGATCCCGGCGCAGCCCATTCATTCCTGGGTGTTCGACCACAACGTCGAGGCCGGCGACATCGAGTTTTTCGTCTCCCGCGGCTACGTGTACGTGATCCCGGACGAGCGCGGCCTGGGCAAGTCCGAGGGCGCCTGGAACGGCCCGTTCAGCGTGCAGGAACAGGAGGACGGCCACGACATCGTCGAGTGGATCGCCGCCCAGGCGTGGTGCACCGGCAAGGTCGGCATGATGGGCATTTCCTGGTTCGGCATGATCCAGCGCTTCGTCGCCGCCCAGGCGCCACCGCACCTGGCAGCGATCTTTCCCTACGAAGCCGCGAACGATCTCTACGGCGTGGCCTACGAGGGCGGCGTGATCCAGCCGTTCTGGTGGGAACTCGAACGCGAGATCCCGGCCCACACCACGCAGTCGGAATCCGAAAAGCTGTACTCGCCGGAGGAGCTGGAAGCACGCTTCGACGCCATCGGCGCCAACCGCGACATCGCGCTCAACAGCAACTACGTACGCCTGCTGGCGCGGCGCAGGACCGCCTTTTTCGACCAGCTGCTGCACCCCGAGAACGATGACTTCTGGGCGCGCCGCCGCTCGCGCGACAAGGTGCACAACATCAAGGTACCGGTGTACACGGCGAGCTGCTGGATTCCGTTCTTCAAGCCCTTCATGCAGGCCGTGTGGGACGACCTCAACGACCCCACGCTGAACGTGCCCAAGAAGGCCGCCATCTTCGGCCACCACATCCACACCCAGTTGCCCGGTCCACCGGAACTGAAATACGAGGCGCTGCGCTGGTACGACCACTGGATGAAGGGCGTCGATACCGGAATCATGGACGAGCCGCCCATCCGCCTGTTCGTGATGGGCATCAACCAGTACCGCTACGAGCACGAGTGGCCGCTGGCGCGCACGCAGTGGACAAAGCTGTACCTGCGCCCGTTCGGCGCGCTGGCGCCGCTGCCGGAGCCGACCGACGCCGAGCCCGATCCGCTGGTGCATCGCCCGCCCATCATTTCCACCGAGCGCGACAGCGTTCGCTACGCCACGCCGCCGATGAGCGCGCCGACCGAGATCACCGGGCCGGTGGTGCTGAACCTGCACGCCGCGCTCGACCAGCCGGACGCCACGTTCATTGCCAAGCTGTGGGCGGTCGGCCCCGGCGGTGAGCGCTTCCCGCTGTGTCGCGGCGTGCTCAAGGCCTCGCACCGGGCGCTCGACGAGGAAACATCGACACCCTGGAACCCGGTGCACCCGCACGTGAACCCGCAGCCGGTGGTGCCGGGCGAGGTGAACCACTACGCCATCGGCTTCCCGACCATCTCGTACGTGTTCCGGCCGGGCGAGCGCCTGGAGCTCGAAATCGCCACCTGCGACCCGATCGACATCCCCTGGCACCACCGCCTGAACGTGATGGGCCCGCTGCCGAGCATGACGCTCACCTACTACAAGCTGTACCGCGACAGGGACCACGCCTCGCACCTGCTGGTGCCGGTGATCCCACCCGGCGGCGCGCACGGCTGAGCGAACACCCAGGCTGGCCAGGGACGGCCGGCCACCGGTCAGCGCGATGACGCATCCAGAATCACGATGGGAATGGTGGGCCGTCAGGGGATCGAACCCTGGACACGCGGATTAAAAGTCCGCTGCTCTACCGACTGAGCTAACGGCCCCCGGGGGGAGCAAGCGGCCCTGGTGGGCCCGAGACGCCCGCGCTCAGGCGGGCAGATACACCGTGGGGTCGGTAACACCGGCGGCGCGGAACCCGTCCGCGCGCAGGCGGCAGGCGTCGCAGCGGCCACAAGCCCGGCCCAGCGGGTCGGCATTATAGCAAGACACCGTCAGCCCATAATCGACGCCCAGCGCCGTGCCGCGGCGGATGATGTCGGCCTTCGACAGATGCAGCAGCGGCGCCTCGATGCGCGGACCATGTCCTTCCACGCCGGCCTTGGTGGCCACGTCGGCCAGCGCCTGGAAGGCATCGATGAACGCCGGCCGGCAGTCCGGGTAGCCGGAGTAGTCGACCGCGTTGACGCCGACGCAGATGGCGCGGGCGTCCAGCACTTCGGCATACCCCAGGGCAATGGCCAGGAACACGGTGTTGCGGGCCGGCACGTAGGTGACCGGAATGCCGGGCGCCGGCGCCGACGGCACGTCGATGGCGACATCGGTCAGGGCCGAACCGCCGATGGCGTCGAGATTGACCGACACCGTGCGGTGGCTGAGCGCGCCACCGGCCGCCGCCACCCGGGCAGCGGCCTCCAGTTCGGCCCCGTGACGCTGGCCGTAGTTGATGCTGAGCGCATGGCAGGCGTAGCCGGCATCACGCGCCATGGCCAGCACAGTGGCCGAATCCAGCCCGCCGGACAGCAGCACCACGGCCGGCGACGGCGCGCCGCTCATCGTCCCGGCTCCTCGCCCCACAGCAGCTTGTGCAGTTGCAGCTGCAGGCGGTACGGCAACCGGTCGTCGAGCATCCACTGCGCCAGCACGGCACCATCCAGCGCGCCGTGCACCGGCGAGAACAGCACCGTGGCGCGCTGACCGATGCCGTGCTGCGCGGCGGTCAGAACCGCCCAGTCGTAATCGGCACGGTCGGCCAGCACGAACTTCACCTGGTCGGCGGCTCGCAGCTGCGCCAGGTTGGAGTAAAGATTGCGCCCACACTCGCCCGAGGACGGCGTTTTCAGGTCCAGCACCCGCACCACGCGCGGGTCGACCGGCGTCACGTCCAGCGCGCCGCTGGTCTCCAGCGACACCACGTGGCCCGCGTCGCACAACGCCGACAGCAGCGGCAGGCATCCGGCCTGCGCCAGCGGCTCGCCGCCGGTGACGCAGACGTGGCGGGTGGCATGCGCGCGGACCGTGTCGACGATTGCGGCGACCGTCATCCACTGCCCGCCGTGGAAGGCATAGGCGGTGTCGCAGTACTGGCAGCGCAGCGGGCAGCCGGTCAGGCGCACGAAGCTCGTGGGCCAGCCGACCGACGAGCTTTCCCCCTGCAACGAGCGGAAGATCTCGGTGATCTTCAGCCGCGTTTCGCCGTCGGGATTCTCCGCGCTGCTCCGGGCCTGATCCGCCGCCGGCTTCAACCCGGCGCCAGTCGCTGCTGCGCCAGCCGTGCGGCGCTGGATTGCGGATAGGTGTCGACCAGCCTCTGCAGCGTCGCGCGGCCTTCGGCCTGCTGGTTCAGCTCGATTTGCGACAGCCCGACCTTGAGCATCGCGTCCGGCCCCTTGGGGCTGTCCGGAAAGCGCTGCAGCACGGCCTGGAAGGCACCGAGCGCCGAACGGTAGTCGCGCTTCACGTAGTAGGCCTCACCGCTCCAGTACAGCGCATTGTCGGCGTAGCGCCCGCGCGGCCACTTCTCGAGCAGGCTGCGAAAACCGCGGATCGCATCGTCGTACTTGCCGTTCTTGAGCGCGTCGAACGCGGTCAGGTAGGCGCCTTCTTCCTCCGGCGAAGCCCCCGAGCCCGAGGAAATCGTCACCGGGGCGGCGACGCGCTCGCCTCCCGCCGCGGCCGGCGGCGTGACGGCTCCCGCAGCCGGCGTCGTCACCGTACCGCTGGCTTCGACGCGGGCGCCGGTCGACGGCAGCGGCGCAAAACCGCCGGTTCCGCCCACGGTGGCCGGGGCACCGCCTTCGAGGCGCTGCAGGCGGCGGTCGAGATCCATGTACTGGTCGCGGGCGCGCTTCTGGATCTGGTCGACGTCGTAGCGCAGCCGTTCCAGCTCGCCGCGCAGTGAACGCAGGTCGTCGCGCAGACGCAGGTTCTCCTGGTCCATGCCGGTCAGGTTGACCGCATCGAGCCGCCGCGACAGCTCGGCGACGCGCGACTCGACCGCCTGCAGCCTGCGTTCCGCCGGCGACAGGTTGTCCCGGTCGCCGCCGGAGATCGGTCCGCCGAAGTCGCTGCTCGCGCAGGCACTGATCCCCGCAGTGAGGCAGACGATGCCGGTAAGTCGCAGCCAGTTCATACGCATCCTCTTCAAAGTCGCCGTGTGTCAGGCCCCTACTTTACTGCCTGACGAGCTGCACGCGACGATTCTTCGACCAGGCGCTCTCGCTGTGCCCCAGATCCTCGGGGCGTTCCTCGCCATAGCTGAGAATCGACAGCTGCTCGCGGCTCACGCCCTGGGCCAGCAATGCGGATTCGACGGCGAGCGCCCGGCGCTCGCCGAGGGCCCGATTGTACTCCCAGCGAGCCGTACACGGATC
>DQBD01000116.1 GCA_003526065.1 Gammaproteobacteria bacterium
CTGAAATCACTTCCGGCTGCGCTCCAGGCGTATGCAGCAATACCGGCCCATCTGGACTGGCAAGCGGATCGCTGGCGAGCTTCACCAGCGCCGGCGGGGTGTCCGGAATGCTGGCCGCCAGCGACACCGTTTGTATCAGGTCGTCACCACCCGTCCAGCTGACGTTGACCACGACGTCCTTGTAGAAACTCTGATAGCCGCCGCCGGCCGTCGGCCCGTCGGTTGAGGACTCGGTTGAAGTCCACGACAAGGTGTACTGAACGCCGGCTTGATCGACAGTTCCACTGGCAATACGGCCACCGGCATTATCGGCAATGAAAGACCACGCCATCGGTTCGGTGTTGGCCACCGGCCAGGTAACGCCGGTCGCCGCCTGCTTCACCGCAAACGTGCGCAAATCCTCGATTTTCGCCTCGGCCAACGCCAGCGCCGCCGTGCGGGCACGGCTGTCACCACCGCTGCGCACCAGGTCGACCTGCAACTTGGCCAGCGCAATCAATCCGACGCTGAGCACCAGCAAAGCGACGAACACTTCCACCAGCGACATGCCGGCCTGACGCCGACTGCGCCGCCCTGCCCCGCACCGTCGGGCATTGATGTTGCACGGAGTCTCGCTGCTCATAACTGATCACTCCAGCTGCCTTCCACGGGGGCGTACTCGACGAACTCTTCGTTATTGAAAATGGCCGCAAATACGCACGGGTCATAAATGGCGTTGTATGTGCCATTGGCCTGAAACACCGTGCTGTCGCTGTCGACGATCATTGCACCGTGAATGGTAAAACCACCGCTCAGCTTGACCTTGGGCGAGTTGTGAGCCACCACCAAGCCCCAAACGTGCTTGTTGGCCCCGAAATCCAGCTCACCCTCGACCACCAACACCACAGGCTCGGCCCGCGAACCGACCTGACTGGCGCCAGGCTTGCAGTTGCCAGTCACCCAGATCAGGCCTGTCGAGGTCGCCGACAACGCGTTGCAATTCTCCACCACCTGATCAGCACGGCTCTTCACGTCGGCGGGGGCCGCACCGAATACCCAGGCGAACACGTCGTCTGGGAAATTCGGGTCGTTGTCCTTGATACCGCACGCCGTCAACTTGTTGGGGTCGGTGGAGCTACTGAAATTCTGGCTACGGCACATGGTCAACATCGGGTCCTGCGTGGACTGACATCCGCAACCAGAGGTGGTGATTCCCAAAAAGCAGTCGCTCTTGGAGCTCAGAAGTGGATCAGTATTGGTTTTGAAGAACTGCGCCTGACATATGTCCCAACTGGCCACACCGTTGACAAGATCATTGAAATTGTCTTCGGTCCAGACGCTGAGCATCTGGCCCGACCCCGAAGAAAAGTCGTCGCAATTGGCCGGCGTAATCTGCAGCAACTCGTCTGCCGTCATCGCATGGTTCGGGTTACCTACCAGATGGAACGACCCGATCACTCCGACCGACGGGGCCGTCAACGGAGGCACCGGCCCCGGCTGCACCGTGAATACACGCCGCTGGACCTGACGGACAACTGCCTGACCGGTCCCGTCGTCCGAGGAACCGGTGGCCACCAGCACGAGCGGCTCGGAGCTGCCCCCCGACACCGTTGGATTCCGCGTCAGGAAATACGCTTCCCCACCCAAACCTCCCAGGGCTGCGTTGCCGCTGGTGCCAGTACCGTCCGACGTGGTCAGATCGCGCACACGCACTTGGCTCCACGTACCGTCGTACACGGTATTGGTACCGTCGCCGCAGGGCATGGCCGTACCGGAACAGGGTTGCCAACCCCAACTCCCGAAATCCGGGGCATTCGCCTCCAGAAACGTCTTCGACCGGTCCATCAGAGCCTCGGCCACCGCGAACGCGTCCTTCTGGCGCGTGTCGTTGCCGGCCATTCGTTGCTCCTGGATACCCACCTTGGCCGCGAAAAACGTCAGGAACGTGGCCGCAATCAGCAACACGATCGCCACCACCAGCGTGGACAGGCCTCGTTGGACAAATCGAGGAGCAGAACCTAGGACGTACATAGCAACGCTCCGAACAAACTAAAGGACAGGGTCGTTGCGCACGCGGATCGTCTCTTCGATCTGCCGGCAAACGACATCGATGTTGCTGCAGTCCGCAGCACTCAGATTTGAAGGATCGGTACTGCGGGTATGCGTCGCCGCCCTCAGGTTGAGCACGACCGTACGCACCAGGATGCCCGCGACACCGGGCTCCGTGGTCGCTGTGAACGCAAGGCTGCGAATCCAGGCGATCTCCGGGTCGGTTACTTGCGGCCACGCGGCATTGGAGCCATTGCACACCCACTGGCCAGCCACGTGGTTGTAGGCTTCGATCGCACCGGTGCCGGGATTCAGTCGGTAGCCGAAGCGGTCTCCGTCATCCAGCGTGTCATCACCGTTGATGTCATATGTGAACAACACGCACGAATCAACCGGCGCGGTGTTGTCATAACGGCTGACCACCCAATTCGTACCCGTGGTCCCGAATTGATATGTCGAGTACCAACTGACATTCGTGGTCGTCCAATCAAAGCCCCGGGTACCGGCGCGGCGAATGTCGCGCGTCATCAGGGCAACGACGGCCCGCATCTCCTCGTTGAGTCGAATGGCCTTGATATTTTGTGAGTTCGCCTGGTAGCTGCTGACGAACACGCCCATCACGCCACCGACCACCACCAGTCCCAACACCAGCGACACCAGCAGTTCAATGAGCGTGAAACCACGATTGCGAGTGATCAGCATGGTTGGTATCCCGGCATGCCTGTGGTGGTGCAGATGCGAACTCGGCCCAGCAGGTTAACAACCACCCGCAACTCGTCGGCCTTCAACGCAAGAATCCCGCTGCCAGCCACGTCGGCCAGCCCCTGACGCGGCTCGAACTCAGCCCGCGGCAAGGTCACTGGCGCAGCGGCCGCGGGAAACGTGACTTGCAGGGAAACCCCGGGATAATCGGCGCTATTGGTCACCTTACGCACGCCGTCTATCTGGCAGGCATTGGCGTTGCTCACGGGCACCGTCGGATCACAGGCGCTGCCAACCCTGGACCCGTACGACCAGTTGGTGGTTGGCCCGGCCGCAGAAAAGGTGACGGTAACGTCCTGGTTTCTCTTTATCGCCTCGGTACGGGCCAACTGAAGATCGTTGAACACGGCCTCCGCCGCGCCCTTGAGCCGGTTGCGCTCCAGCATGTTGATGAACGCCGGCGCGGCCAGACCGGCCAGAATGCCGATGATGGCCACTGTCACCAGCGCCTCGATGAGCGTGAACCCGTGACTTTTTCGTCCCACCGCCTAAACTCCCGTCGCATCACGACCGATTCTATGTTCATGTATCGGCGCCGTTGTCGAAGGCTTCATACCGTTCGTCGGCTCACGGGCACCGCTGATCGGAAACAGGGTATACGAGCATGCAAAAACACTTACGCAGCCGCGGCTTCACGTTGATCGAACTGATGATCGTCGTGGCGCTGATCGGCATCCTGGCGGCCATCGCCGTGCCGGCCTACCAGGAGTACGGCCGCAAGGCGCGCCGGGCAGACGCCAAGAACGCGCTGATCGCGCTGCAGCTGCAGCAGGAGAAGTGGCGGGCCAACAACATCCAGTACTCGAGCACACTGGGACCGCCGCCGAATTTCCTGAACTGGACCACCACGTCGCGTGATGGCTACTACCGCCTGTCGATCACCGCGGCCAGTGCCACCACGTACAACATGACCGCTGCACCGATCTCCGGTGGCCGGCAGGCCGGCGATCGCTGCGGCACGTTTGCCGTCGACCAGGATGGCCCCAACACGTCCGGCAGTTACGCCGACGACGGTTGCTGGAAGTAGGCGCCAGCAGCGTCCTGCATCGATGCCACGCGCCGTCAGGCCATCGGGAAACCGTGGCCTGACGGCACAGGTGGTCCGACTCAGCCCCGGTTGGCCACCAGGTCGTCCACCACCGCCGGATCGGCCAGCGTGGTGGTGTCGCCAATGTTCTTCAGGTCGTTCTCGGCGATCTTGCGCAGGATGCGGCGCATGATCTTGCCCGAGCGCGTCTTGGGCAGGCCGGGCGCCCACTGGATGACGTCCGGACTGGCGATGGCGCCGATTTCCTTGCGCACCAGCGCCACCAGCTCCTGGCGCAGCGCCTCGGTCGGCTGGATGCCGGCCATCGGCGTCACATACGCGTAGATGCCCTGGCCCTTGACCTCGTGCGGGTAGCCGACCACGGCCGCTTCGGCGACGGCCTCGTGCAGTACCAGGGCGGACTCGATCTCGGCCGTGCCGAGGCGATGGCCGGACACGTTGATCACATCGTCCAC
>DQBD01000211.1:0-9381 GCA_003526065.1 Gammaproteobacteria bacterium
GGATCAGCTTCTCGGGGAACTGGTAGGGGCCGTAGTTGTTGGAGCAGTTGGTGGTAACGACCGGCAGGCCGTATGTCTGGTGCCAGGCACGCACCAAGTGGTCCGATGCTGCCTTGCTGGCGGCGTAAGGTGAATTGGGCAGGTAAGGACTGGTCTCGTCGAAGGCTCCCTCAGCCTCGAGGCTGCCGAACACCTCATCCGTGGACACGTGGTGAAACCGAAAAGTATCGTGCCCGTCACGGCCCGACTCGTGCCAATACTCGCGCGCCACTTCCAGCAATGTAGACGTACCGACAATATTGGTCTGTACGAACGCGGCCGGACCCGCTATGGATCGATCTACATGCGATTCCGCCGCCAAATGCACCACCGCCTGTGGACGGTAACGCCGAAAGATTGACTGGACGGCCGATGCATCGCAGATATCCACGCGTTCGAGATGATGACGCGGATGATGCAGAACTTCCTGCAGCGAATCTGGATTCGCCGCATAGGTGAGCGCATCAACGTTAACGACGATCGCATCAGTCTCGCGCACCAGTTGGCGCACGAGAGCTGAGCCTATGAAGCCCGCGCCGCCGGTGACAAGAATGCAGGAATATTCGAATTGGCTAGGCAAGGTCGACGCGTCTTGGATGGTGTAACGCGGCAGCGGCTGATCTAGCCTGGCTTCAAGAAGCCAGGCTAGAGCGCCTCAAGCTAGTTTGAATTATCGACCAGTTACACGCCAAGTTTGAATGGCAACAGCGCGCGGACCCGGCGGGTAAACACGACCTGCGGTCGACGATGGCCGCGCCAAAAGCTCTTGCCGAACCCCATAACCATCGACGAATCGAGTAAGGCACTGGGCGGCGGCGGCGCCTCACCCGCCCTTCTCCACCTCCACCCGCACACCATCGCTGCCCTGCTCTACGGCGAGCACGCGGTGGCCGTCCTCGGCCAGGCCGTCGCGCAGTTGATCGACGGATTCGCCGGCGGCGAACAGGAACACCACGCGCTCGCCGTCGGCCAGGCGGCTGAGCGCCTGGCGCGCCATGACGAAGTACAGCGGGCAGCCGTAGGTCGACAGATCCACCACGGGCACGGCGGTGTCGGTGGTGGTGCTCATGAGCGGCTCAGATGGAGTCGAACAGCTCGAAGCGCTTGCCGGCGGTCATGCCGCCGTCGACCACCAGCGCGGCGCCGGTGATGAACGAGGCGTCGTCCGAGGCCAGGAACACGGCCGGCTTGGCGATTTCGTGCGGCTCGGCCATGCGCTGCATGGCGCAGACCTCGGTCATCATCTTTTCGTGCTGCGGGAAGCGCGCCATGTAGCCACGGATGCGCGGCGTCCAGGTGCCGCCGGGGCACAGGGCGTTGACGCGGATGTTGTCGCGCGCGAAGTCCATGGCCATGTTCTTGGACAGGTTGATGACCGCGGCCTTGGCGGCCGAATACGCGGCGCAGCGGTTCTCGGCCAGGATGCCGGCGGTGGAGGCGATGTTCACGATGGCGCCGCCGCCGCGCTTTCTGATTTCCGGAAGGGCAACGTGCGAACAGCGGTACACCGACGTGAAGTTGGTGTCGACGATGAAGCGCCACTCCTCGTCGTTGGCCTCCTCGACGTTTTTCATCATGTTGTTGCCGGCAACGTTGAACAGCACGTCGAGCCCGCCGAAGCGTTCGACCGTGGCCGGCACCATGCCGCCGATGGCGTCCAGGTCGGTCACGTCCAGCTGCAGGGGCAGCGCCTGGCCGCCGGCCGCGGCGACCTCGGCGGCGGCCTTCTCGGCGGCGTGCAGGTCCATGTCGCAGATGACGGCGTGTCCGCCGTCGCGGGTCCACTCGTCGACGATGGCCCGGCCGATGCCGGCACCGCCGCCGGTGATGATGGCAACCTTGCCGGCAAAGCGCTGCGTCATGACCTGTTCTCCTCTTCGCTGCTTGTTATGTGTTGGCGGCGCGCTGTTCGAGTACCGCCACCGCCGGCAGGGTCTTGCCTTCCAGCACTTCCAGGAAGGCGCCGCCGCCGGTGGAAATGTACGACACGCGGTCGGCAATGCCGAACTTGGCGATGGCGGCCAGTGTCTCGCCGCCGCCACAGATGGAGTACGCCGGCGAGTCCGCCACGGCCTGCGCCAGCAGCCGGGTGCCCTCGGCAAAGGCCGGGTACTCGAACACACCCAGCGGGCCGTTCCACACCACGGTGCCGGCGCCCTTGATGATGTCGCCGAGTTCCCGGGCAAAGCCGGCATCGACATCCAGGATCATTTCGTCCGCGTCCACCGCGTCCACGTCCTTGACTGCCGCCGGCACGGTGTCACCGATTTCCGGCGCCACCACCACCCGCTTGGGCAGCGGAATGGGTCGGCCAAGCTGCTGCGCCTGCGCCAGCAGGTCGCGTGCGGTATCCACCAGGTCCGGCTCGAACAGTGAGCGGCCAACGTCGTGCCCGGCCGCCACCAGGAAGGTGTTGGCAATACCGCCACCGACGATCAGCCGGTCCACCTGCGGCAACAGATGGGTCAGCACCGCCAGCTTGCTCGACACCTTGGCCCCGCCGACGATGGCCACCAGCGGGCGCTTGGGCGCCGCCAGCGCGGTGTTCAGGGCATCCAGCTCGGCCACCAGAAGCGGCCCCGCACAGGCCGCCGGCGCAAACTTCGCCACGCCGTGCGTGGAGGCCTCGGCGCGGTGCGCGGTGCCGAACGCGTCCATCACGAACACGTCGCACAGGCCGGCCATGCGCCGGGCCAGCGCGTCGTCGTTCTTTTTCTCGCCCACGTTGAAACGCACGTTCTCGCCCAGCGCGATGGTGCCCGGGGCCACGTTGGCGCCATCCAGCCAGTCGGCCAGGCACGGCACCGGGCAACCGAGCAGGTCACCCAGGCGCGCGGCCACCGGAGCCAGGCTGGCGTCGGCATCGAAGGCGCCTTCCTTCGGGCGCCCCAGATGCGAGAGCACCAGCACGGCAGCGCCGGCATCGAGCGCCTGTCGCGCCGTCGGCAGGAAGGCGCGGATGCGCGTGTCGTCCAGGATCACGCCGTCGCGGATCGGCACGTTCAGATCCGCCCGGATCATGACCCGCTTGCCGGCCAGCGGCAGGTCGCTCATGCGCAGCACATTCGCCATGACGTGCCCTCAGCCGACCTTGGCCAGCGCCAGGGCGGTGTCCAGCATGCGGTTGGAGAAGCCCCACTCGTTGTCGTACCAGGAGCAGACCTTCACCAGCGTGCCGTCGATGACCTTGGTCAGCGTGCCGTCGAAGGTGGACGAAGCCGGATTGTGGTTGAAGTCCACCGACACCAGCGGCTCCTCGGTGTAGGCCAGGATGCCCTTGAGCGCGCCGTTGGCGGCCTCGCGCACGGCGGCGTTCACTTCCTCCGCGGTCACCGCGCGGCCGGCGGTGAAGGTCAGGTCCACAACCGACACGTTGATGGTCGGCACGCGGATGGCAAAGCCGTCCAGCTTGCCCTTGAGCTCCGGCAGCACCAGGCCCACCGCGGCGGCGGCGCCGGTCTTGGTCGGGATCATGGACTGCGTGGCCGAGCGGGCACGGCGCACGTCCTCGTGGTAGACGTCGGTCAGCACCTGGTCGTTGGTGTAGGCATGCACGGTGGTCATCAGACCCTGCTTGATGCCGAACTTCTGGTGCAGTACCTGCGCCATCGGCGCCAGGCAGTTGGTGGTGCACGACGCGTTCGACACCACCGTGTCGCCGGCCTTGAGCACGTTGTGGTTCACGCCGTACACGACGGTGGCGTCCACTTCCTTGCCCGGCGCGGAGATCAGCACCTTGCGGGCGCCGGCCTTCAGGTGCGCCGAGGCCTTTTCCTTGCTGGTGAAGATGCCCGTGCACTCGAGCACCACGTCCACGCCCAGCTCGCCCCAGGGCAGCTTGGCCGGATCGCGCTCGCTGGTGACGCGGATGCGGTCGCCGTTGACCACGATGGCGCCCTCGGTCACCTCGACCGTGCCGGGGAACTTGCCATGCGCCGTGTCGTAACGGGTCAGGTGGCCGAGGATGTTGGCATCGCCGAGGTCGTTGATCGCCACAATCTGCACTTCGCCGGTGCGACCGCTCTCGTACAGGGCGCGCAGCACGTTGCGCCCGATGCGGCCATAGCCATTGATTGCTACTTTGATCGCCATCTCTATCTCTCCTTAAGACCCGGCTTCAACTATTTGATAAAAAATCAATCTTATTCAGAATGCGCGTGGTGGCGAAGCACCCGACGCGCCGTGTCCGCCACTGCCTGGGCAGTGAATCCGAAATACTCGAACAGCGCCCCGGCCGGCGCCGATTCGCCAAAGCGCTGGAGGCCGAGCACCTCGCCGCGACTGCCGACATAACGCCACCACAGATCCGGCACCCCGGCCTCCACCGCCACCCGGGCGGTCACTGCCGGCGGCAGCACGCCGTCGCGGTAGGCCTGGTCCTGTTCGGCAAAGCGCTCCACGCAGGGCATGGACACCACGCGCGCGGCGACACCCTCGCCGGCCAGTTGCTCGCGCGCCGCCATCGCCAGCGCCACTTCCGACCCGCTGGCAATCAGGATCACGTCCGGCTCACCGGCGGCGTCCGCCAGTACGTAACCGCCCCGCTCCACCGCCGTCAGCTGCGCGGCATCACGCGCCTGATGCGGCAGCTTCTGCCGCGACAGCGCCAGCGCGGTGGGAGCCGCAGCCTGCAGGGCCTGCGACCAGGCAACGGCTGTCTCGGCGGCATCACACGGCCGCCACACGCTCAGCCCCGGGATCAGTCGCAGGCTCGCCACGTGCTCCACCGGCTGGTGGGTAGGCCCGTCCTCGCCGAGACCGATCGAGTCGTGCGTCAGCACGTGCACCACCCGCAGCCCCATCAGTGCCCCCATGCGCAGCGCATTGCGCGCGTAGTCGGAGAACACCAGAAAGGTACCGCCGTACGGCAGCAGGCCGCCATGCAGCGCCACGCCGTTCATGATCGCGGTCATGCCAAACTCGCGCACCCCATAGTGCAGGTGCTGGCCTGCCGGCTGGGCGCTGTCCAGCGCCTGCGCGCCCGTCCAGTGCGTGAGGTTCGACTCGGTCAGGTCGGCCGAACCGCCCAGCAACTCCGGCAGCAGCGGACCGAAGGCGCCCAGCGCCAGCTGGGACGCCTGACGACTGGCCACGTCCTTGGCGTCCTGCTGGAAACGCGTGACGATGGCCTTCGCCTGCGCCGCAAAGTCCGCCGGCAGTTCACCGGCCATGCGACGCTGGAATTCGGCGGCCAGTTGCGGATGCGCGGCGGCATAGCGCTCGAACCGTGCCTGCCAGTCGGCCTGCTGTGCAGCGCCACGCTCGCGCGCATCCCAGGCCCGGTAGATCTCGGCTGGAATCTCGAACGCGCCGCAGGGCCACCCCAGCGCCGCGCGCGCACCGGCGATTTCCTCCGCACCCAGCGGCGCGCCGTGGCTGGACGCCTTGCCGGCCTTGCTCGGAGCGCCGAAGCCGATCACCGTGCGGCAGCAGATCAGGGTCGGCCGCGCGGTGTCGGCGCGTGCCTCGGCGATGGCGGCGCGCACGGCATCGGCGTCGTGCCCGTCGACGTCACGGATCACCTGCCAGCCGTAGGCCGCGAAGCGCGCCGGCGTGTCGTCGGCGAACCAGCCGCGGACCTGGCCGTCGATGGAAATGCCGTTGTCGTCGTACAGCACCACCAGCTTGCCCAGGCCCAGCGTGCCGGCCAGCGAGCAGGCCTCATGCGAGACACCTTCCATCAGACAGCCGTCGCCGACGAAGACGTAGGTGTGATGATCGACGATGCAATGACCCGGGCGGTTGAATTCCGCCGCCAGCCGGCGCTCGGCCAGCGCCATGCCAACCGCATTGGCCAGACCCTGCCCCAGCGGACCGGTCGTGGTCTCGACGCCCGGCGTCAGGCCGTGCTCGGGATGCCCCGGGGTCTTGGAGTGCAGCTGGCGGAAGCGCTTGAGTTCATCCAGCGGCAGGTCGTACCCGGACAGATGCAGCAACGCATACAGCAGCATCGAGCCGTGACCGTTCGACACCACGAAGCGGTCGCGATCCGGCCACGCCGGGTCGGCCGGATTGTGGCGCAGGGTGTCGTTCCACAAGGCCTCGGCGATGTCGGCCATGCCNNCCCAGCGGCCCGGTCGTGGTCTCGACGCCCGGCGTCAGATGATTCTCCGGGTGTCCCGGCGTCTTCGAGTGCAGCTGGCGGAAGTTCTTCAGCTCCTCGATCGGGAGTGCGTAGCCCGACAGGTGCAGCAATGCGTACAGCAGCATCGACCCGTGCCCGTTGGACACGACGAAGCGGTCGCGGTCCGCCCACCGGGGATTCGCCGGGTTGTGGACGAGAAAGTCGTTCCACAGCACCTCGGCGATGTCGGCCATGCCCATCGGCATGCCCGGATGACCGGATTTGGCGGCCTCCACCGCGTCCATGGCCAGCGCCCGGATGGCGTTGGCGAGTTGCCGGCGCGGCAAAGACATGCGCATCTCCATTGAGTTCTGAAAAAACCTGTACGTGCCTTTAGGCCCGGCGCTGGGTTTCGCCGGCGTATCTGGGTCGCGGCAAACCGCGTGGCTGCGGCGTTCTGCGCGCCCCCCGTGGAGTGCGTCCACCGTTATGCCCACCGCACCCAGGCATTGGATACCGGTCGCGGGGGGCGGCAAGGATAGCATGCGCCCTGCACGCCCCCGACCGGGCAGGCCCGCGC
Source organism: Gammaproteobacteria bacterium (assembly GCA_003526065.1). The sequence continues at coordinate 6,684 of DQBD01000211.1, forward strand.
AGGCCGCGGCATCTGGCACCCGTGGCGACGCGCGCCACGGGCGTCCATCTCTACGGCAGCGCCTTGACCAGCGCCGGCACCGCCTCGAACAGGTCGGCCACCAGGCCGATGTCCGCGACCTCGAAGATCGGCGCGTCGGGATCCTTGTTGACCGCAACGATGGTGCCGGCGTCCTTGATGCCCGCCAGGTGCTGGATGGCACCCGAGATCCCCACCGCGATGTACAACTCCGGCGCCACCACCTTGCCGGTCTGTCCGACCTGCATGTCGTTGGGCACGAAGCCGGCATCGACCGCCGCCCGCGAGGCACCGGCGGCAGCACCAAGCTTGTCCGCAAGCTCGAAGATCAGACGGAAGTTCTCACCGCTGCCAACACCGCGCCCACCGGACACGACCTTGGTCGCGGACTGCAGGTCCGGCCGGTCCTTGGCACCGGAACGCAACTCCACGAAGCGCGTGTGGGCCGGCAGCTCGGCGCCGCTGGCGACGGCCTCCACCGGTGCCGGCGACTGCTCGCCAACCGCCTTGTAGGACGCCACGCGCACCGTACCGACCACCTTCACGCCGTCCGGCACGTTCACCGTGAGGATGGCGTTGCCGGCATAGATCGGCCGCTCGAACTGGCGCGGGCCGAGCACGCTCATGATGTCGCTCACCGCCGGCAGGCCCAGCAGGGCCGCCACGCGGGGCATCAGATCCTTGCCGAACGTGGTGGACGGCCCCAGCACGTAGTCGTAGTCGCCCGCCAGATCGACCACCTGTGGCGCCAGCATGGCGGCCAGCGGCGCCGCGTTCTCGGCACGCGCGTTCTTCAGCACGCGGCTGACGCCCGACAGCGCCGCCGCCTGCGCACACACCGCGTCGAGCCCGTCACCGTTGCCGGCCACCAGCACGTCGATGGCGTCGGCCGACAGCTCGCCGCAGCAGGCCAGCACCTTGGCGGTGCCGGAGTTCAGTTTGGCGCCGTCGTGTTCGGCGATTACCAGTACCTTGGCCATCAGATCAGCCCCCGCCCCTGCAGCTCCGTCACCAGTTCTTCCACGCTGTTGACCTTGATCCCGGCGCCACGCGCCGCCGGCGGGCGCACCGCCCCCAGCTCCAGACGCGGCGTGCCGGCCTCGATCAGCTCCGCCAGCGGCTTGCTGTCCAGCGGCTTTTTCTTGGCTTTCATCATTTCCGGCAACTTGACGTAGCGCGGCTCGTTCAGGCGCAGGTCGGTGGTCAGCACCGCCGGCAGGTCGACGTCGATCACCTCAAGACCGGCGTCCACCTCGCGCGTGACACGGGCGGTGCCGCCGTTGACCTCGATGGCGGAGGCGAAGGTCGCCTGCGGGCGACCCCACAGCGCCGCCAGCATCTGGCCGGTCTGGTTGGCGTCGTCATCGATGGCCTGCTTGCCCAGCAGCACAATGTCGGCCTGCTCCTGCTCGGCCAGCGCCTTGAACACCTGTGCCGCCTCCAGTGGCTGCAACGCGTCGGCGGTGTCCACGTGGATGGCCCGGTCCATGCCCATGGCCAGCGCCGTGCGCAGCTGTTCCTGCACCGCCTGCGGACCGATGCTGACGGCCACCAGTTCGGTGGCGACGCCGCGCTCGCGCAGGCGAATGGCCTCCTCGACCGCGATCTCGTCGAACGGGTTCATGCTCATCTTGACGCCGTCGGTGAGCACACCGCTGCCGTCGGGTTTGACGCGGATGCGGACGTTGTAGTCCACCACGCGTTTCACGCCCACCAGGACTTTCATGCCTTCTCCTCGAAAAACGGCCGCCACGCGGCCAAGTCTGAGAAAACCTTGAAAAACGCCACCCACGGCGCTTTTCGGATCGACGCGGCACGGTACATGCCTGCGCCGCGCTCCATGAGCCGAGGGCTCACGCTCCCCGTCTCACGCCGGGGCGTCCTGCCCCGGACCAGCCGCCCCGAGCGGATCGGAACGGCCCTAGAGATTGACGTAGTTGGGGCCGGCACCGCCTTCCGGCGGCACCCAGTCGATGATCTGGTACGGATCCTTGATGTCGCAGGTCTTGCAATGCACGCAGTTGGCGGCGTTGATCTGCAGACGCCGCTGACCGTCCTCCTCGACCATCTCGTAGACGTTGGCCGGGCAAAAGCGCGTGCACGGGTTGCCGTACTCCTCGGTACAGCGCCCGGCGCAGATGTCGGTGTCGGCCACCTTGAGGTGTACCGGCTGGTCCTCGTCGTGCTCGGTGGCGGCGAAGTACACGGACGCCAGCCGGTCGCGCGGCTCGAGTGTGCGCTCGACGTAATCGACCGGCGGCTCGCCGGCCGACAGCCGGTGCAGGGCGCTGTGATCGGCGTGGTTGCGCAGCGTCCACGGCGTGCGTCCGCCAACCGCCGTCTCCAGCGCCGCATTGGCCAGGCCCAGCCACAGGCCGCGGTGGAAACCCGGGCGAATGTTGCGCACGCGCCGCAGCTCCGCCGCCGACGGTGAGGCCCGCCAATGGGCGTCGAAATCGCCGCCCTCGGCCACCAGGCACTCGGCCGCCAGCATGCCGCTGCGCAGCGCCATGTGCGTGCCCTTGATCTTGGGCACGTTGATCATGCCGGCGGCGTCGCCCACCAGCAGGGCACCCGGCATCTGCAGACGCGGCAGCGACTGCAGGCCGCCTTCCACCAGCGCCCGCGCGCCACTGGAAATGATGCTGCCGCCTTCCAGCAGCGGCTTGACCGTCGGGTG
>DQBD01000211.1:9669-20395 GCA_003526065.1 Gammaproteobacteria bacterium
GATTTAAGGGGCCATCCAATCGTGTGCTGCACCAATCCCGGATCGCTGCGACCGGCCGGCAGCTGCCACAGCTCCTTCAGGCCGATGCCGTAGGTCTGCGGGTCCACGCCGGCGTCCAGGCCGAAGTGCCGGATCAGCTGCTTGGCGAGACTGCCGCGACAGCCCTCGGCCAGCACGGTGGTCCGGGCATGGATGTCGATGCCCTGGGTGTAGCCGTCCTTGGGCTGACCCGCCTTGTCGATGCCCATGTCGCCGATGCGCACGCCGATCACCCGCTGGCCGCCCGCGTCGAACAGCGGCTCGCTGGCGGCGAAGCCGGGAAACACCTCCACGCCCAGCGCCTCGGCCTGCGGCGCCAGCCAGGCGCACAGCGCACCCAGCGAGACGATGAAATTGCCGTGGTTGTTCATTTGCGGCGGCAGCACCGGCGCCTTGATGCGGCGGGTCTTGCTCAGGTAGGCAAACTCGTCGTGCCGCACCGGCACGCACAGCGGCGGCGGATTGTCGCGCCAGCCGGGCAGCAGTTCGTCCAGCGGCTGCGGCTCGATGACCGCGCCGGACAGGATCTGCGCACCGATCTGCGAGGCCTTGTCGATCAGGCACACGCTCAGCTCGGCATTCAGCTGCTTCAGACGGATGGCAGTGGCCAGGCCGGACGGCCCGCCACCGACGATCAGCACGTCGAATTCGATTACGTCCCGCTCGCTCATGACCCCTTGGTTCTCCGTCGTTATTCGTGTGTCGTCAGTTGCGCAGCGGCTTGCCGGTGTTCAGCATGTGCTCCATGCGCGCCTGGGACAGGGGCAGTCGCAGCAACTCCAGGAAATGCTCGCGCTCGAGCTTGAGCAGATCGTGCTCGGTCACCTCCCCTCCGGCGCCACCGCTCATCACGGCGGCGATGTGGCTGGCCACCACGGCGTCATGGGCCGTCATTTTACCGGCCTCGACCTGCGCTGCCACGCGCGCCTCCAGCGCCGCCCGCCCGGACGGCCCCGGCAGACTCACCACCGCCGGCTTGTCCGGCGCGTACGCGCCCACCATGCGCCGGGCCAGCGCCTTGGCGTCGGACAGCACGCGCCGGCGGTGCATGGTGACCGCACAGTAATCGGTCAGCACACGCATGGCGCGGGCGTCGGCGGCCGAAGCCGACACCACCGAGCCGGCGATCAGGTCGAAGCCCTGCTCGACGCCATCGTGCAGGTAGCGCAGGGTCATTTCCTTGGTACCGCCACCGGCCGGCAGCAGCCCCACACGCAGCTCCACCAGGCCCGCGTTCAGTTCCGCGTGCGCCTGCAGCACATTGCTGTGCAACAGCACCTCGCACCCACCGCCCAGCGCCAGCCCGCGCGGCGCGGCCACCACCGGGAACGGCGCGTACTTGAAGCCCATCAGCACGTGCTGAAGGCCTTCGATGAAACCGTCCAAAAACGCAAAGTCGCCGCCGCGGGCGGCGTCCAGCATGCGCTTGAGGTTGGCACCGGCGCAGAAGTGCGGTGCGTCGGAACCGATCACCAGCGCCTGGAAGTTCCTTCCGACGCGGTCCAGCGTCAGCTCCATGGCCTCGACCGTGTACTCGTCGAGGGCGTTCATCTTGGTGTGGAATTCAAGCAATGCCACACCGTCGCCCATGTCCCACAGACTGGCCGAGGCATTGCCGAGCACCGGCTTGCCGGCGCGGCGCAGGTCCGCCACCGCCAACATGCCGGCCGGCCGCGGCACGTCGTGGTAGGCGCCGTCGTAACCGAGATACTGCGGGCCGTCCGCTTCCTCGCGATGAAAGCGCCCATCGCCGCTGTCGAGCGCCACCCGCAGCAGGCCCGGCACCGGCTCGCCGGCCGCCTGCAGGCGCTCCACGAACGGCTCCAGGCCAATCTGGTCCAGCAGCTCGAACGGCCCCCAGCGCCAGGCGTAGCCCTCGCGCATGGCGGTGTCGATGGCGACCACGTCACCGGCGATCTCCGGCGCCACGGTGGCGGTATACGACAGCGTGGCACCGAGCAGATCGGCCGCGAAGCGGGCACCGGCATCGTCACCGGCCAGCAGTTCGGCCGGGCCGCGCACCCGGGCGCTGGCCAGCTCCACCTTCTGCTGGGGACGGTACTCGAGCGTCGCCAGGTCCAGCGCCAGGCGCTGTTTGTCCGGGCCCATGCGGTAGAACCCGCCGCCGGCCTTCCGGCCGACCGCCCCGCGCTCGAGCAGCGTCGTCATGACCGCGGGCAACTGCAGCAGCGGCTGCATGGGGTCGTCGGCCGCCAGCTGGCTTTGCATGTTGCGGGCGATGTCCGCCACCACGTCCAGGCCCACCAGGTCCAGCAGACCGAACACGCCGGTGCCCGGCCAGCCAATCGGCTTGCCGGCCACCGCATCGGCCTGCTCCACGGTCAGCCCGTGCGCCAGCGCGGCGCGCATGCCGGCCAGCATGGCCAGCACGCCGATGCGGTTGCCGATGAACGACGGCGTATCGCGCGCATCCACCACTTCCTTGCCGAGCCGCACCGTGCAGAACGAACGCAGTGCGTCCACCGCCTCCGGGCGCGTCGCCGCACCGGCGATCAGTTCCAGCAGCCCCATGTAGCGCGGCGGATTGAAAAAATGCGTGATCAGGAAATCAGCGGCAAAACGCGGCGGCAATCCCGCCGTGATCTCCGACAGACGGATGCCCGAGGTGTTGGAACTGACGATCGACCCCGGCCGGCGCACCTGCTCTACCCGCTCGAACAGCGCCTGCTTGACGTCCAGCCGCTCGACCACCACCTCGACGATCCAGTCGGCGGTGGCCAGCCGCTCCAGGTCCTGATCGAAGCCGCCGGTCTCGATCAGGTCAGCCGCCGCCGGGCTCATCAGCGGGGCCGGGCGACGCTTGAACAGGTCCTGCTTGCCACGCTCGGCCGCCTCGCGCGTCAGGTCCAGCAACAGCACCGGCACACCGGCATTGGCCACCTGCGCGGCAATGCCGGCGCCCATGTTTCCGGCGCCGAGCACCGCCACCTGCTTGATCGTCGTGTAGTCCGTCACGTGTCCGTCCCGCCGTGCATCGTGTAAGGGCCATGCAGCGCGGTTTTCCGCACTGCAACGAAACGGCAAACCTTAATGAATGTTAGCGCCCGCTGGCAAGCCGGCCGCCTACAGTAGCAGCGCCATCCCCAACGGCAACGTAACGAAGTAAAGCAGGGTCGAACCGACCATCACGGCCGCCAGCAGCTCCGTATCGAGACCAAAGCGCTCGCTCAGAATCATGCTGGCCATCATGGTCGGCATGCCCATGAGCAGCGTCGTGGCCACCGTCAGTTCGCCGCTACCGGCCAGCGGATGCGCCAGCGCATAGACCGCCGCCGGCACCAGCACCAGCTTGATCAGGGACACCCCGATGACGTGCCGGCGAAAGCGCAGGAAATGGCCGAAGGACAGCGACATGCCGACCGTCAGCAGCATCGCCGGCATGGTGGCGTAGCCGAGCATGCCGGCCGCCTTGTCGATGCCTGCCGGGACCGCGACACCCGTCACGTTCAGCACGAAACCGATCAAGAACGCCCAGATCGGCGGCAGCTTGGTCAGCACGCGCAAGAACTGCCAGGGGGTGTCCAGCTGCTCGCCGTGCGACCCGCAGCGCACCGACACCCACAGCGCCAGTGACCAGAACAGCGGGTTGATACCCAGGATATCCGCGTAGACGGCGTAGCGCGCGCCGTCCGGACCGAACAGCGCCTGCAGCACCGGAATGCCCAGCGAGATGATGTTGGGCAGGCCGCAGGCGATCACCAGCGCGCCCAGCTGCGCCGGGCCGGTGAGGCGAAACAGCGGCAACCGAAACAGCCCGAACGCCAGTCCCATGCCGAGCACGATGGCGAACATGGTCAGTGCCGGCGCCAGGATCAGCTCGGCGTTCACCTGGGCGCGCGTCACCGTGTGAAACGCCAGCGCCGGATAGAAGACGTACATCACCAGCGCGCCGATCACGCGCCGCGCCGTCGCGGCATCCACCCCGCCCGGGCGCACGCGCCGCCACACCAGACCCACACCCATGATGCTGCCCACCGGCAGCAGGGCCTGTTGTAAAACCGGGGCAAGACTGGTCACGGGAACTCCTTGGGAAGGAAACACCGAAAAGCTCCTTCCCTCGAACTTTTCAGCTGACTGAAGCGCGGTACACACCCTCGCTTCGCGGCACGAAGCGGGCACCTCGACTCCCACCGGGTTTCACGCACGGTCGACAACCCGGCGCGTCTCGGACGGCATGGCGCGAAGGCCAGTGCGCCACCCGACCCACCCGGGCCGCCACGCACTGGCAGGTGCGGTATGGTAAACGCCCTGTCCTGCTGTACCGGAATGCCATGCACGCCACACTCGCCGAACCGCGCGGCTTTTGCGCCGGCGTCGTACGCGCCATCGACATCGTCGAGCGCGCACTGGAGCTGTACGGTCCGCCCATCTACGTGGTGCACGAGATCGTCCACAACCCCAACGTGGTCAACGACCTGCGTGCCCGCGGCGCGGTATTCGTGGAAACCATCGACGAGATCCCGCCCGGCGCGCGGGCCATCTTCAGCGCCCACGGCGTGGCCGACAGCGTGGTGGCCGCGGCGGCGGCACGCGGCCTGAAGAGCATCGACGCCACCTGCCCCCTGGTCAGCAAGGTGCACGGCCGCGCCCAGCGCTACGCGGCGCAGGACTATGACGTGGTCATCGTCGGCCATGCCGGCCACCCGGAAGTGGAAGGCACCCGCGGCCGCGTGCGCGGGCGCGTGCACGTGGTGGGCGAACCGCACGAGGTGGCGGCACTGCAGGTAAAAGATCCGGCCCGCGTCGCCTACGTGACGCAGACCACCCTGTCACTGGACGACACACGCGACGTGATCGAGGCGCTCAGGGCGCGGTTCCCCGAAGTCCGTGGCCCCGACACGGACGACATCTGCTACGCCACGCAGAACCGCCAGAACGCGGTCAAGGCCCTGCTGAGCGAGATCGACGTACTGCTGGTGGTCGGCGCGCGCAACAGCTCCAACTCCAATCGCCTGCGCGACGTCGGCGAGCGGGCCGGCAAGCCGGCCTACCTGATCAACGACGCCGCCGACCTGGACCCGGCCTGGTTCACCGCGGACTGCCGCATCGGTATCACCGCCGGCGCGTCCACGCCACAGCGCCTGGTGGACGCCGTGCTGGCCCGCCTGCGCGAACTGGGGCTCGAGTCGGTCAGCACGCAGGTGGGCATCGCCGAGGACGCCATTTTCCGCCTGCCGCCGGAGCTGGCACGCCCGGACCGCGGACGCCTGCCGGCCGATCTGCGCTGAGCCCACAAAAAAGCCCGGCCGCGGCGTGACGCCGCGACCGGGCTCGTCAGACGCCTCGCCGGCTCAGGGTTTGTGAAGAAATGCGCGTCCTGCGCATTTCTTGCGCCGCACGTCCGGTACACGCCCGGACGTGCTCACGCGAATCGAGCCCTTACGTGCTGGATTCGCCCCCGGCCATCCTTGGCCGCCCTGAGAGCATGACAAATTCACAAGCTCTCAGGCCACCATCACGAAAATCGCGATGATGCAGGCCAGGCCGCCGATGTAGGCCAGCGAGCGCAGCGCCGCCAGGTTGGTGATGTAGAACACCGCGTGCAGCACACGCAGCGCCACGTAGGCCAACGCCAGCATGTTCAGCGTGCCCTGCGCCAGGCCGAGCTGGTGGCCGATGATCACCGCCGCCGCGAACGGGGCGAAGTTCTCCAGCGCGTTCTGCTGCGCCCAGTCGGCCCGCTTGCGCCAGCCGGTGGTCGCCGCCAGGCATTCGCGCGGTCGGCTGTTGTCGAACCCGCCACCGCTCTTGGCCAGCGCACCGAGCACCGGTGGGAAGAACAGCAGCACCAGCACACACCAATAGGCAATCGTCATCGTCCCCTCCTAATCGGTTTTTCTTACAGGGCTGAAGTGTGGTGTTTTCAGGCCACCGCCGGCAGCCCTTCCCGCCGGTACGCCTGCTCCAGAAACTGCGGTTGAATCCATGGCTCGAGGTCGACCTGGCCGAGATAGCCGTGACTTTGCATGAAGTCGATCTGCACCTGCAGCAGGCGCCGCACCTCCGGCCCGAACGACGGCCACAGCTTCTTGTGGAAGTCGGGCTCGTAGGTGTTGCGGATGTCGTCCTCGGACACGCCAAGCTCCTTCGCCAGTGTGACGGTGGCCTCGGCCGGGTGGGTGGAGGCCCAGTTGGCCGTGCGCACCAGCACCTGCAGGTAGCGTTCGACCGCCTCCGGCGCTTCCTTGGCGAGACCGGCGCTGACCGTGATGATGCGCGGATTGGCATTCACCATGTGCGCACGGTCGGTCTGGTCGGTCATCAGGTCGTAGACCTTGCGGATGCGGCCCTGGTAGCGGCGCTCGATCAGGCCCACTTCGGCGTTCTTGCAGAAGATGGCGTCGACTTCGCCGCGCAGCAGGTGGTCGACGTCGGCGTCGTACAGGCTCGGCCGGTCGCCCTGCTTGAGGTCGGCGTTGATGGTGCTGTGCATGTCGTCGGTAATGGTCATCTCGACGAACTGCACATCCGACTCCTGCATGCCGTTGGCCAGCAGGGTCGAGTAGAAGCCCTTGTGGGCGTTGACCTTCATGAAGTCGATCAGGATGTACGGGCGCACCGGCAGTCCCAGGCGGCGGCCGGCCAGGTCCTGCACGCAGGTGGCCGGATCGTCGGCGCGCACGAAAGTGGCCAGCGAATCGGCGACGAAGGTCAGGCCGATGGCGACCGTGTCGGCACCGCGGGTGCGTGCCCACAGCGGCGGAATGGCGCCGCCTTCGCGGAACGAGTCGGCCAGGCGGTGATCGAAGTGGGTGTCGGCCTGTGCCGCGCCCAGCTCCTTGATGTTGCGGACATCGAAATCCGAACCGGCGAACTCGGCGTCGAACGACTTGCGCTGAAAGGCAATGCCCGAGGCCGTGGCCACTGGACAGCGCGTATACCATAGGGTGCGGGGCATGTTGGGTTCCTCCTCACTGGCCCGAAGGAAGACCCCTTCGGTGACTTGAAAACGCGCACTTTAGCGCCCAGTTGACGCCTCCACAACTTTACCAACAGGCATGCCGGACCCGATGAGCAGCACCCATTTCGATTCCCCGGACGCCGCCGAGGCGGCGTTCTACCAGGCGCTGGAAACCGCCGACACCGCACTCATGCAGGCGGTGTGGGACGATGGCCCGGACCTGGTGTGCGTGCATCCCATGTGGCCGGAACTGCACGGCCACCGCGCGATTTTCGCCGCCTGGGAGCGCATGTTTGCCGCCGGCCCGCACCTGACCGTGCATACCGTGCCCGTGCTGCAGCGCCGCGACGGGGAGCTGGCCACGCACGTGGTGCACGAGCAGCTCACGCTGCGTGACGAGGACCACGGCCCGCAACCGCCGGTGGTGGCGACCAACGTCTACCGGCAGACCGCCGACGGCTGGCGCATGATCCTGCACCACGCCTCGCCGACACCGGCGGTGGCGATCGACCAGGACACCGTGCTGCACTGACCCGCGCCGCAGCCCGCCGGCACAGCGCCGGACCCGTCACGCCCTAGACGTCGACTGCCTGCTCGGCGAACTGCGAACCGTGCAGGCGCGCGTAGGCGCCGCCGCGGTGCAGCAGATCGTCGTGCCGGCCGTGCTCGACGATGTGGCCATCCTGCATCACCAGAATCAGGTCGGCGTTCTCGATGGTCGACAGGCGATGGGCGATCACCAGCGTGGTCCGGTGGCGCATCAAGGCGTCCAGAGCCACCTGAATGTGGCGCTCGGACTCGTTGTCGAGCGCCGAGGTCGCCTCGTCCAGGATCAGGATCGGCGCGTCCTTGAGCAGCGCGCGGGCGATGGCCAGGCGCTGCCGCTGACCGCCGGACAGCAGCACACCGTTGTCACCGACCAGCGAGTCCAGGCCCTGCGGCAGGTTGCGGATGAACTCCATCGCATGGGCCTGCTCGGCGGCACGGACGATGTCCGCCTCGCTCACCTCTCCGCGGCGGCCATAGGCGATGTTGTTGGCCACCGTGTCGTTGAACAGCACCACCTGCTGGCTGACCAGGGCAATCTGCGCCCGCAGCGAGGCCAGCGTCAGCTCGCGGATGTCGATGCCGTCGACCAGGATGCGTCCGGCCTGTGGCTCGTAGAACCGCGGCAGCAGGCCGACCAGACTGGTCTTGCCCGAGCCCGAGCGACCCACCAGCGCCACCCGCTGGCCCGGCTCGACATGCAGCGACACCCCGCGAAGCACCGGGCTCTTGCTGGACGCGTAGCGAAACTCGACGCCCTCGAAGGCGATCTCGCCACGGCCGCGTTCGATCACCCGCGTGCCGGTGTCGGCCTCGGTCTGCTCATCGATCAGATCGAACACGCTGCGCGCCGCCGCGATGCCCTTCTGCAGCACGCCATTGACCTTGGTCAGCCGCTTGACCGGCGCCTGCAACATGGTCACCGCGACGATGAACGAGGTGAAGCCGCCGACCGTCGTGCGCTCGGTGTTGGCAAAGGTCGTGGCCGCGTACAGGATGCCGGCCATGGTCAGCGCGATCAGCAGCTGCACCACACCGTTGCCCAACGCGTCCACCGACACCCATTTCATGTGCAGGTGGCGGTTGCGCTCGGACAGGCGGTCGAAGCTGTTCGACTCGCGATCCTGGCCGTTGAACAGCTTGGTCACCAGGTGCCCTTCAACCACCTCGCCGGCGGCCGTGGTGATGCTGCCCATGGAGGACTGAATGTGCCGGCTCAGGCGCCGGAAACGGCGCGATACCGCCTGAATGCTCATGGCCATGGCCGGGCCGACGACGATGAAGATCAGCGCCAGCTTCCAGTTCAGATAAAACATCCAGCCCAGCAGCCCGAGCACGGCGACCGAGTCCTTCAGCAGCGTGGTGAGCGCGCTGCTGGTTGCCCCGGCCACCATCTCCACGTCATACGTGATCTTCGAGATCAGCGTGCCGGCCGCCTCGCGGTCGTAGAAGCTCGCCGGCAGCCGCAGCAGCTGGTCGAACATGGTCGTGCGCAGGTCCTTGATGACCCGCCGCGCCACCCAGTTCATGCCGAAGTCGGACACGAAGGTGCACACCAGACGCACCACGAACAGGCCCACCATCACCACCGGCAGCCAGCGGATGACCTGTGGGTCGCGCTCGACGAAGCTGCCGTCGAGCATCGGCTTCATCAGCGCCGCGAAGGCCGGGTCGGTGGCGGCGCCGGCAATCATGCCCAGCAGCGCCACACCGAACACCCGCCAGTGTGGGCGTGCGTAGCCGAGCAGGCGCAGATACACCTGCCGGCGCGTGCCGGGACCGGACGCGGCGGTCATGGCTGCGTGCCTGCCGTCTCCACCGCGAAGGTGAGATTCTCGAGGCCCGCCTCCCGGGCCGAGACCATGGCCGCCACCACCCGCTCGTGCGGGGTCAGCCGGTCCACCGACAGCACGAGCACCGGAGCCTCCTGGCCATCCGCGACCCGGCGCAAGGCGGCCGTCAGCGCCGCCGGCGTATCGGCCGCCAGCGTCACACCATCGACCGCGTACTTGCCCTCGGCGCTGATCGCCAGTTCGATCTGGCGGCTCTTCGCCGGCGCACCCTCGGCCGCCGCCTGCGGCAGGTCCACCTTGAGTTGTCCCAGGCGATTGAAGCTGGTGGTCACCATCAGAAAGATCAGCAGCACCACCAACACGTCGATCAGCGGCACGAAGTTCAGTTCCACGTCATCCGGCCGGCGCCGGGTGCGGAAATTCATGCCCGACGCACCTGCCGCTCTCGGTTCAGGCGGGCGGTCTGATGACTCAGGAACTCCACCAGTTCGGAGGCCTGGCGCTCGAGGTCGGCCACCAGTTCCTCCACCAGGCCACGGTAGTAGCGGTGGAAGATGTAGGCCGGAATGGCCACGAACAAGCCAAATGCCGTGTTGACCAGCGCAATGGCGATGCCACCGGCGAGCTTTTCCGGCGCACCCAGCCCCGTCAGGCTGATGGCGCTGAACGTCTCGATCATGCCGATCACGGTACCGAACAGGCCGATCAGCGGTGACACCGTGGCCAGTGTGCCGAGCATGTTGAGGTAACGCTCGAGCTCCAGCATCACATGGCGCCCGGTATCTTCCACGTTCTCGCGCTGGCGTCGGCGATCCTCGCCGCCGTGCATCAGCACAGCCGCCAGCACGCGGCCCAGGGCGGAGTGCCGGCGCAGTGCCCCGATGCGCGCCGCGTCCACCTCACCGGCGGCGCACCAGCGCTGCACCTGCTCGAGCAGACCGGCCGGCAAAACGCGTCGACGCTGCAGCGACCAGGCCCGCTCCAGCACGATGCCGAGCACCAGAATCGAGCACAAAACCAACGGAATGACCGGCCAGTCACCGGCCTTGATCAGTTCCCACAAGGTGCGCGTTACCCGAGGTGATATGAAGACGGAAAGCGATACGGCGGCCAACCCGGCACCGTTTGTCGCGGCAGTTTAGCAGCCACCTTGCAGCATCGGCATGACCGGCCAGGAACCGAGAGCACGGTCACGGCGCCTGGCTTCCGGGCCACCGTCAGGACCGCCCGCCGTGCCACCACCGATGTCGCCAGTGGCGCTGCGCCAGGACCCGCAGGCCGTGGCGGTGTGTGTACAGTCGCACCGCCCCGTCTCGCGCCGTGGTCCAGGTTCGTGCGCCCGCGTGTTGATAGGCGGCGGACACGGCGGGGTGCGGATGTCCAAAGCGGTTGCGATAGCCGGCAGAAAAAATCACCTCGCGCGGCG
>DQBD01000211.1:20643-20784 GCA_003526065.1 Gammaproteobacteria bacterium
GAAAAAATCACCTCGCGCGGCGCCAGGGTGTCGACCAACGGCCTGTGCAGTGCGCTGCGGCTGCCGTGATGCGGTGCCACCACGGCTGTCAGCGGACCGGCCGGCGGCCCACCGGCCAGCAGGCGGCGCTGCGCCGCGCGC
>DQBD01000175.1:0-6539 GCA_003526065.1 Gammaproteobacteria bacterium
GCCCGTCCACCGGCCTGCTGGCGACGCCCAGGCTGTACACGCCGGCGTTCTCCGTGCAGGCGCTGCTGGAGCTGGTGGTGCCGATGGCGGTCACCGTGCTGGCCATCCAGAACGCCCAGGGCTTTGCCGTGCTGCAACAGGCCGGCCACAGCGCGCCGGTGCGGGCGGTGACGGTGGCCTGCGGCCTCGGCAGCCTGCCGTTCGCGGCGGTGGGTTCCGTGCCGACCTGCCTGACCGGGCCGGTGAACGGCATCCTGGTGGCCAGCGGCGAGCGCGGGACACACTGGCTGGGCGGTCTGGTGTTCGGCGTCATCATGGTGCTGTTCGGCCTGTTCGCGCCGGCCGCGACGCGGCTGGCGCTGGCGCTGCCGATGTCGCTGATCGGCCTGCTGGGCGGCCTTGCCATGCTGCGCGTGCTGCAGGGCGCCTTCCAGAGTGCGTTTCGTGGCCGCTGCCCGCTGGGCGCCATGGTGGCCTTCGTGGTCACGGTGGCCAACGTGCCCATCCTGAACATCGGCGCGCCGTTCTGGGGCCTGGTGTTCGCCTTCGCGGCGTCGGCGCTGCTGGAGCGTGACGACCTGCGCGAGGCCATGCACGGGCGCTAGGCCCGGCGCGGGTTCAGCGCTCCCCCAGCACCGCCGCCAGGGCGGCGTTGATGGTCGGGTGGCAAAAGCGGTAACCGGCCTGACTGAGCCGGCCGGGCACGACCCGGCTGCTGGCCAGCAGCATCTGCTCGCCCATCTCGCCGAACAGCGCGCGCACCACCGGCGCCGGCAGCGGCAGGCGCGCCGGCCGATGCACGGCACGCCCAAGCGCCGCGGCGAAGTCGCGATACGGCACGGCTCCCGGCGCCACGAAGTTGACCGGCCCGGCCAGCTCCGGCGTGTGCATGGCAAACCGCACCATCTGCACCAGCTCCGGCAGCGCCACCCAGCTGAACCACTGCCGGCCGCTACCCACCGGCCCGCCAAGGCCCAGCCGGAACGACGGCAGCAGGCGCTGCAAGGCCCCGCCGCGCGGGCTCAACACCACGCCGAAACGCGCCTGCACCACGCGCACGCCCGCCTGCGTCAACGGTGCCGCCAGCGGTTCCACCTGCCGGCACACATCGGCCAGGAAACCCTCGCCCGGACCGTCCTCCTCGTCCGCCGGACGGTCGCCGGTGTCGCCATACCAGCCGACCGCCGACGCCATCAGCACCAGTTCCGGCGGCTGCGGCCGTGCCAGCAGCGCCGCCACCAGCGTGCGCGCGCCGTCGACGCGGCTTTGGACGATGCGCCGCTTCTTGGCGGCGGTCCAGCGCAGGCTGCCGGCGTTCTCCCCGGCCAGATGAATCACCACCTGCGGGTTCAGGTCGGCCGGCAGCACACACACGCCGGCGGCGGGATTCCAGCCGGCCACACCGGCCGGCACCTCGCCGCCGAACCGGGGCAACGGCACCACGCGGTGCCCGTCCGCCTGCAACCCCTGCGTGAGCGCCCCGCCGACGAGGCCACTGGCACCGGTAACGAGCACCGTTTTCATGTTCATCCCCCCGGGCACACACGCCACGCGGCAACCATCCGGCCTGACCGACACGCCAGCCATCCGTCGCGATACCTTTACACTCGATCGGCAACAAAGCGAGCGCCGGACCCGCCACCGCGCCGCCCCACACAGAGGAGAGACCCATGGACATGCCCACCCGCAGCGCCGACGCCTACGCCTGGCCGAGCGCGCCGAACGCCATCCCGCGCGACATCTTCCACCGCGACGACATCTTCCAGGCCGAGATCGAGCGCATCTTCCACGGCCCCTACTGGCACCCGGTGGCGCATGACGCGGAAATCCCCAACCCGCACGACTACAAGACGTTCACGCTCGGCGAGCGGCCGCTGCTGATCAGCCGTGGCGCGGATGGCGCCGTACGCGCCTTCGTCAACGCCTGCAGCCATCGCGGCGTGCTGCTGGTGCCGGGCTTTCGCGGCCACGGCGAGCAGCATGAATGCCCCTACCACCGCTGGTCCTTCGACAGCGCCGGGGAACTGCGGGTGTGTCCGGGCGAGGACGACTTCATCGCCGGTTTCGACAAGGCCGACTTCGGCCTGCCGCCGGTGCGGCTGGAGACCCTCCACGGCCTGCACTTCGTCACGCTGGACCCGGCCGCACCGCCGCTGACGACATTCCTTGAAGGCATGCAGGATGTCATCGGCCGCATCCTCGGCGGCGACGGCCGGCTCACCCTGCTCGGCTACCAGAAGGTCGTCTTCAACTGCAACTGGAAGGCCTACTTCGACCAGGACGGCTGGCACGCGCCCATGCTGCACGCCGCGTTTCGCATGCTGAACTGGGTCGGCGGCAAGGGCGTGCTGTCCGGCACCCATCAGGGTCACCGCAACGCGCACTACGAGATCGTGCCCAACCGCAAGCCGCCGCTGATCCAGGACCCCAGCGTCATCGCCTACGAGCACCGGCCCGAGGACGGCGGCCAGCTGGCCATCCTGTTCCCCACCACCAACATGAACAAGCAGATGGACACCATGACGGTGCGCTACGCCGTGCCGCTGGACGCCCACCGCACCGAAGTCCACTACACCTACTTCGCCCACCAGGACGACGACGACGCCACCCGCCGCCACCGCCTGCGCCAGTCCTCCAACATGCTGGGGCCGAGCGGGTTCATCACGCTCGAGGACGGCGCCGTGTTCAACCGCATCACCAAGGCGCGCGGCGCCACCGGCAACAACTACATGGTCAAGGGCATGCGCCTGGACGCCAACCCGTACACCGACTCGCAGCAGAACGACGAGATGCAGTGCGTGGTGTTCTGGGACGCCTACCGGCGGGCGCTGGGAATGACCCGCGCCGACTGAGCGGGATCGCTCCCGGCCCGGACGCCGCACGACGCCCGGGCCGGAAACATGGCGGCCTCAGAACAGGCCGGGCAGGTGGATCAGCTGCGTCTCGCCGTTGGAGTCGTCGACACCGTCGTTGTCGTTGACCACCACGGCGTCGCCGGCCGCTGAAATGGCCAGGCCCTCGATCTTCTCCAGCACCTGGCCGCCGGGGGCTTCCAGGTCCGGCATCAGGTCCCTGACCTGCGTCTTTTCCACCACCGGGAAGCCGGGGGTGGTGCCGACGGCCGGATCGGCCAGCGGCGTCAGCCCCGCCACCGAGAAGCGGTAGATGCGCTTGATGACCGCATCCGGACCGGCCTGATTGTCACGCTCGACGACGGCAAAGGTCTGGTCATCCACCGCGGCGATCTCGGACAGCCCCACCCAGCCGCCATTGGCGGACTGCGGCGCTTCCAGCGGGTAGTAGTAGAAGGCCCAGTCGCCGCTGTGCGGGGTGAAGCGGCCGATGCGCACGTGGCCGGCCGGGTCGTCCGCCCATTCGCGCTGGAAGGCGACGAACACCGCCTCGTCCTCGCCCTGGCCGACGGCGCTCACGCCCTCGAAGCCGAACCGCACCTGGCGGCCGTTGGTGCTCGCCGGCAGCGTGTGCACGGCCTCGATGGTGCCGTCCGCGGCCACCTGCAGCAGCAGGTTCAGCGACTCGACCGGGCGGCCCGGGTCGCCCACCGTGCCGGCACCCTCCGACACCACCCAGAAGCCACCGCCGCGCCGGGTGGCGATGCCTTCCAGGTCCAGGTTGACCGTCATGTCGGCGTTGACCAGGCCGGCATCCACCGCCGCCAGCGCACCGTTGTCACGCAGCACCAGCTCGTCGCTGATGGTGGCCGGCTGGCCGTCGAGCAGGCGGTAGATGCGGCTTTTCCGGTAGAAGCTGTCGTGCACGGCGTACAGCACGCCGGCGTCGGTGAGGTCATAGGCCAGGCCCGACAACGCGCCCCAGGCAATGGGCGCACCGTCGGCCCGGTCGGCCGACACGACGGTCGGGTAGGCGGGCATGTCGGCCGCGCCATAGCGGTAGATGCTCAGCACGGAGCGGAACTTGTCGTCGCGTGCATCGTTCTCGGCCGCCGCCACGAACAGCCCGCGCTGCGGAATCGGCAGCAAGCCTTCCGGCCCGACGCCGGTCGGCAGCGCCTGGCGCAGGCTCAGCTGCTCGCCGACACCGTTCACGTCGTACACGAACACCAGGCTCGCGCGCTCGGAGCCGACGAACAGCACCCGGTCGGTGCCGTACTCGGCGAAGGCGACATTCTCCGGTTCGTTGCCCTTGTTCTCGGAGCGGTCTTCCGGATAGTGGCCCAGACGGGCGGCCAGGCGGTCGAGCGTGTTGCCCGAGCCCCACAGCAGCGTGCCCTGCTTGTCGAACAGGCTGAAGCCGCGCGAGCCACCGAACAGGTCACCCTCGTCGGCGGTGGCGAACTGGCCGCTGTTGATCCAGGCCACGCCGTCGGGCTCGCGCGGCACGGCGGCCAGCGACGCCGTCTGCTCGATCAGATCGTTCTCGTCCGTGTCGATGCCGCTCAGGTCCACGCTGCCGGCGCTGAAATCGTGGGTGATCTTGCCGTTGCGCAGGTTCACCAACACGATGTGGTTGTTCTCCTGCAGCGTCACGGCCGCCACGTTGGCGCGGTTGATGCTGACGTACTCGGGCTCGGGATCGTCCGGAAACAGGTCCGCCACACCCTCGAGGCTGACCTGGCGCAGGCTCCAGGCCCCCGGCGCGCCGACCAGGTCGACGATGGTCAGGAAACCGGCCGGCAGCTGCGGCGGCTCGCCGTCGCCCAGGTCCTCGTCGCGCTCGTTCTCGATGGCAATGGCCGCGTAGCGTCCGTCGGGGCTCACCGCCACGCTGTCCGGCTGCCCGCCCAGCGCATGCGTGGCGACGATGTCACGCGTGGCGAGGTCGATCACCACCAGCTGGCCGCTGGTGTCGACGAAATCAGCCGAGGTGTTCACCGCCACCAGGGCGTGGTTGCCGACCACCGCCACCGAGGTCGGCTCGCCGCCCAGCGCCACCGTGCCGGCAGGCTGCGGCGCGGCGGGATCGGCGATGTCGACGAAGCCGACGTTATCGCCCGCGGAATCGGTGTAGATCAGCAGCGTGCCGTCGGTGCTGGCGGCGACGATCTCGGCCACCGTCTCCTGCTCGATGTCGGTGTTCAGGAACACCGGAAACGAGGCGATCCGCTCGAAATACGGCGCAGTCCCGGCCGACACGGCCGACGACTGGCCCAGCAGCGCCAGGCTGACAGCCGCGGCGAGCGCGGACAGGCGGGGTTTGGTAAGCGGCATTGCGTTGGGCTCCTGTGGGTTCTGGGTGTGACGTGCACAACCGCACCCGGGCGGCTGGCGGGGCCACCGTAAAAGCGCAATGTGACCGGGCATTGACGGCCGCCTCACCGACCGGACCCCGCCCCTGACTCGGATCAGTGCCCCGACCGCGACGGCTTCCTACAGTGCAAGACCCGGTACGGGCCAACGGGGCCCGTGCGTGCCGAAGTCGCCGGAGCCGGCCATGTCCAACACGCTCATCCACAAAGCCAACGGCGCCGGCCACGCGCTGCCCAACCTGCCGGACTACGACGCCACCCGCGCCAGATTCTCCTGGGCGCTGGAACGCCAGGCGCTGCGCGGACTGCCCGGCGGCGGCCTCAACATCGCCATGGAGGCGGTGGACCGGCACCTGCAAAACGGCCGCGGTGACCAGGTGGCGCTGCGCTGCCTGTCACGCGGCGGTGCCGCGCGGGAGTTCACCTACGCCGAACTGGCGGCGGAAACCGGCCGTTTCGCCAACGTGCTGCGCACGCTCGGCGTGCAGCCGGGCGAGCGCGTGTTCAGCCTGCTCGGTCGCGTGCCGGAGCTGTACCTGACGGTGCTTGGCACGCTCAAGGCCGGCGCGGTGTTCTGCCCGCTGTTCTCGGCCTTCGGCCCGGAGCCGATCCGCGCCCGGCTGGAACTGGGCGGCGGGCGCGTGCTGGTCACCACGCCCACGCTCTACAGGCGCAAGGTGGCCTCACTGCGGGCACAACTGCCGCAACTCGAACACGTGCTGCTGGTGGGCGAAGATGCGGACGGCGAGGACACGCGCAGCTTCGGCGCCCTGATGGCGCAGGCCGACACGGGCGGCAGGATCGCCCCCACCGGCGGCGAGGACATGGCGCTGCTGCACTTCACCTCCGGCACCACCGGCCGACCCAAGGGCGCCGTGCACGTGCACTGCGCGGTGCTGTCGCACTACGTCACCGGCCGCCTGGCGCTGGATCTTCACCCCGGCGACGTGTTCTGGTGCACGGCCGATCCCGGCTGGGTCACCGGCACCTCGTACGGCATCATCGCGCCGCTGGTGATCGGCGCCACGCTGATCGTCGACGCCGAGGAATTCGACGCCGAGCGCTGGTACGGCATCCTGCAGGACGAGCGGGTCGACGTCTGGTACACGGCGCCGACCGCCATCCGCATGCTCATGCGCCTGGGCGACGAGGTGCCGGGGCGGTTCGATCTGTCGCGCCTGCGCTTCATGGCCAGCGTCGGCGAGCCGCTGAATTCGGAGGCCGTGATCTGGAGCCAGCGCGTGCTCGGCCGGCCGTTTCACGACAACTGGTGGCAGACCGAGACCGGCGGCATCATGATCGCCAACTTCGC
>DQBD01000175.1:6769-7019 GCA_003526065.1 Gammaproteobacteria bacterium
GCATCATGATCGCCAACTTCGCCGCCATGGACATCAAGCCCGGCTCCATGGGCAAGCCGCTGCCGGGCATCGAGGCGGCCATCGTGAGTCCGGCGCCCGACGGCACGCTCGCGTTCGTGCCGGACGGCGAACAGGGCCAGCTGGCACTGAAGACCGGCTGGCCGTCCATGTTCCGCGGCTATCTGGGCGAGGACGCGCGCTACCGCACGTGCTTCGTCGGCGACTGGTACCTGTCCGGCGATGTCGCCCG
>DQBD01000051.1:0-248 GCA_003526065.1 Gammaproteobacteria bacterium
ATCATGTCGGCGATGGTCGGCGTCACCACCATGACCTCGAACGCCGCCACGCGGGCGCTGCCGTCGGCGCGCGGCAGCAGCCGCTGGCTGATGACGCCGCGCAGGTTGGCGGCAATGGCCTTGCGCTGGGTGTCCTGCTCCTCGGGCGGGAAATACGACACCAGGCGACTGATGGCGTCGTAGCAGTTCGGCGCATGCAGGGTGGAAATCACCAGATGTCCGGTTTCGCTGGCGCGCACCGCGGTGGT
>DQBD01000051.1:430-6031 GCA_003526065.1 Gammaproteobacteria bacterium
GACAGCACGAGGTGGCCGGTCAGCGCCGCCTTGACCGCGATCTCCGCCGTCTCGAAGTCGCGGATCTCGCCCACCATGCTGATGTCCGGATCCTGGCGCAGCGCAGCGCGCATGGCATCGCCGAAGTTCGGCGTGTCGATGCCGACCTCGCGCTGGTTGACCACCGACACCTTGTCCCGGAACAGGTACTCGATCGGGTCCTCGATGGTCACGATGTGGCGGCGGTCACGCTCATTGATCATCTCGATCAGCCGCGCCAGCGTGGTCGACTTGCCCGAGCCGGTGGCGCCGGTCACCAACACCATGCCGCGCTTCATCTTGCTGAACAGCTCCACCGCCGGCGGAAGCTGCAGTGACTCGGCGCTGGGAATCTGCGTCGTGATCACGCGCAGCGCGATGGCGACGGTACCGCGCTGACGGTAGATGTTGGCGCGCACGCGACCGATGCCGGTGAACCCGTACGACAGATCGACGTGGTGCCGTTCGGCAAAAATGGCCGCCGAGCGCACATCCATCAACGCCTGTGCCAGGTCCTCGACGTCCTGCGAACCGAGCATGCCCTGATCCGGAATCGGCACCAGCTCGCCCAGGTGACGCCAGTACGGCGGCGCGCCTGCCTTGAAGTGCAGGTCCGACACCCGATGCTCGACCGCCGTCGCCACCGTATTGCGCAAGTAGGACTCACCGTCACCGGCGGCCAACTGCCGAATGGCTGAGACCGGAACGGCTGTTGGCGGTTCGAGGTTCGGCTGGTCGGACATCTGGGCGGCTCCGGCAGATTGCATGCGTTGGCGGCAGTGTAGCCAAGACCGCCAACGCATGCTGCAAGAACCGTCGGCGAAAGAGCCCGCCAGGGCGCCAAAAATCTGCCTTGACAGTCGTGGAGAGCAGTTCCTATAGTGGCCCCTTAGTGGGGATTAGTGGGGCAACTGGGTTAATTCGTGGGGAGATGTCCCATAACCCGAGGGGAGCATGTTTCGCGGCATCACGGCGCTCAATCTCGATGCCAAGGGGCGGATGGCCATTCCGAGCCGTTACCGCGAGCGCCTGCAAGCCGATCAGACACGCCAGCTGATCCTCACCCTGGACCATCGCGGCCAGTGCCTGCTGCTGTATCCGCTGCCGGTGTGGGAGGCGATCGAGCGCGAGCTCGTTGGCGCCCCCAACCTGCTTGAAGTCGTCGACCAGCTCAAACACACCCTGATCGGGCACGCCACCGAGTGCGAGCCCGACGCGCAGGGCCGCATCCTGTTGCCGACGATGCTGCGCGAGCTGGTCGGTATCGACCGCCAGGTAACGCTGGTGGGTCTGGGCAACAAGTTTGAACTGTGGGACGAGCAGGCCTGGGATCAGCGTCGCAAGGGCTGGCTGCAGGCGGCCCAGGACGGCGCCGTGCAGCTGCCGGAGCAACTCAGCCGGCTGGCATTTTGATGACCCACACCGACGCCGGCGGGCACCGGCCGGTCATGCTGGACGAGGTAATGCAAGCCCTGGCGATCCAAACGAGCGGCTGCTACGTGGACGGCACCTTCGGGGGTGGCGGGCACACGCGTGCACTGCTGGCGGCCTTGGGACCGCAGGGGCGACTGCTGGCCATCGACAAGGATCCCGCCGCCGTGGCGCGCGCCCGTGCCGAGTTCGACGCCGACCCGCGCGTCACCGTGCGCCACGGGAGCTTCGCGCAACTCGGCCAGTTCGTCGACGAACTTGGCCTGCGCGGGCAGGTTGCCGGCGTGCTGCTGGACCTGGGCATGTCCTCCATTCAGCTCGACGACGCCAGCCGCGGCTTCAGCTTCATGCGGCCCGGGCCGCTCGACATGCGCATGGACACCAGCCGCGGCCCCACCGCGGCGCAGTGGCTGCAGGACGCCAGCCAGGAACACATCGAGCAGGTGCTGCGTGAATTCGGCGAGGAGCGCTATGCCCGGCGCATCGCCGCCGCCGTGGTGGCGCGTCGCGCCAACGCCCCGATCACCACCACCGACGACCTGGTCGCCCTGGTGCGCGGCGCCGTCCCGCGGCGCGACCAGCACAAGCATCCGGCCACGCGCACCTTCCAGGCGCTGCGCATCGCCGTGAACCGCGAACTCGACGACCTGGCGGCCGGCCTCGATCAGGCGCTGGTGGCACTGGCGCCCGGTGGACGCCTGGTGGTGCTGAGCTTCCACTCCCTGGAGGACCGGCCGGTCAAGCGCTTCATGCGCCACCACGCCGGACGCCTGGAGGGCGCCTGCGAGCGGCCCACGCTGCGCCTGGTGCGCGTTCCCAAGAAAGCCGGTGCGGCCGAACTGGCAGTGAACCCGCGCGCCCGCAGCGCCATCCTGCGCGCGGCCGAGCGCCTGCCGGAGCCGCCCGATGCCTGAACGCATCGGCCATGCGTTGGTGGCAACGCTGCTGCTGGCGGTGTTCGCGTCGGCGCTGGGCGTCATCCACCTCAAGCACCACGAGCGCAGCCTGATCGCGCAGCTCAGCCGCCTGCGGCACGAACACGACCGACTCGACAGTGAATGGAGCCGCCTGCTGCTGGAGGAGGCCACCCTCACCACGCATGCGCGGGTCGAAGGCAAGGCCCGCGAGCAGCTGCACATGGTCCTGCCACAGGCGCAGGAAATCGTTCAGGTGCGCCAATGAGCGGGGTGTTCTCACGCCCACGGCACATCATCACGCTGGCCGTGCTGCTGCTCGCCGGCGTGGCGCTGATGACGCAGGCCGTGTACCTGCACACGCTGCGGACACAGTTCCTGAAGAAACAGGGCGACGCCCGCGCCTTGCGCACGGTCGAAGTCAACGCCCACCGCGGCATGTTGCTGGACCGCAACGGCGAGCCACTGGCCATCAGCGCGCCGGTGGACTCGATCTGGGTGGTGCCCGGCGATTTCGCCAAGGCGGCCGACCGCTGGCCGGAACTGGCCCACGCACTGGACATGCGCACGGACACCATACGGGCGCTGGTGAGCGCGCGCGCGAACACCAAGTTCGCCTACTTGAAACGTGCCATTCCGCCGGAGCAGGCGGAGCAGGTCCTGGCGCTGAAGATTCCCGGCGTCTACCGCCAGCGCGGTTACCGTCGCTACTACCCACTGGCCGAGGCGGCCGGCCACGTGGTCGGCTACACCGACATCGACGACCGTGGCCGCGGCGGCATCGAGGAAGCCTACGACAAGCACCTGCGCGGCACCCCCGGCAAGGAACGCATCGTGCTCGATGCGCGTCGCCGACGCGTGGCGCTGCTGGAAACCATCGCCCCGCCGCAGCCAGGCAAGGATCTGAAGCTGTCCATCGACCGGCGCATCCAGTACCTGGCCTACCGCGAGCTGAAGGCGGCGGTACGGCGCCACCAGGCCTCGTCGGGCATGGCGGTGATGTTGGACGTGACCACCGGCGAGGTGCTGGCCATGGTCAACCAGCCGACCTTCAACCCCAACGACCGCAACGACGGCGACCTTGACGGCCGTCGCAACCGCGCCGTCACCGACCCCTTCGAGCCCGGCTCCACCATCAAGCCGTTCACCGTGGCGGCGGCGCTGACGCACCGCAGCTTCGACCCGCACCACATCATCGACACTGCTCCCGGCTACATGCGCGTGGCCCGCCATACGGTGCGCGACGTGCACAACTACGGCCCCCTGGACATGGCCGGCGTGTTGCGCAAGTCCAGCAACGTCGGCGCGGTACAGATCGGCCTGTCCATGGCCGCCGAGCAGTTCTGGGAAACCCTCGCCGGCTTCGGCTTCGGCATGCCTACCGGGGCTGGCTTCCCGGGCGAGGCCAGCGGCCTTCTGCGGGCCGCCGGCAGCTGGCGACAGGTCGAACAGGTCACCCTGTCGTTCGGCTACGGCATGTCCACCACCGGGCTCCAACTGGCCCGCGCCTACGCCACGCTGGCCGGTGGCGGCGTGCAGCGGCCGGTCAGCTTCCTGGCCCTGGACAAACCACCCGCCGGTCGGCGCGTGCTGCCGGCGGACGTGGCTGCCCAGGTCAATGCCATGCTTGAAGGCGTGGTCGGCCCCGGCGGCACCGCGACCAAGGCGGCGATCGACGGCTACCGGGTGGGCGGCAAGACCGGTACCACGCACATCGCCAGCGCCGGCGGCTACGACCGGGGACGCTACCTGTCCATGTTCGTCGGCTTCGCGCCGGTCAGCGACCCGCGCCTGGTGCTGCTGGTGAACCTGCGCGACCCGCAGGGCGACTACTACGGCGGCGCCGTGGCGGCACCGGTGTTTCAGCGCGTCATGTCGGGCGCCCTGCGCCTGCTGGGGGTCGCCCCGGATGCCCTGATGCCGGCACCGCTGATGGCGCCTCCCCCAACCGGCGCTCCCGGCCTGGTGCAGGCGGCGGCGGAGCAGCGCCTGTGACACCGGCACGCAAACCAGCCCCCCCCGCCGTACCGCTGAGCACCCTGCTTGCCGGCTGGGTGGATGCCGCGTCGGCCAGCACCGTGACAGTCGGTGGCCTGTGCAACGACAGCCGCCGGGTGCGACCGGGTGACCTGTTCCTGGCGGTACCGGGTCAGCGCACCAGTGGCACCCGGCACCTCGACCAGGCCATTGCCGCCGGCGCCGTGGCGGCCCTGGTCGATGCCTCGCTGACGCCGCCGGCGGCGGCATCCGTGCCGTTGTTTACCGTCGCGAACCTGCGCGCCTTGCAGGGCCCCGTGGCGGCGCGCTTTTACGGCGAACCTTCAGGGGCGCTGAAGGTCATCGGCATCACCGGCACCAACGGCAAGACCTCGGTCAGCCATTTCCTGGCGCAGTGCCTGCCGCGCTGCGCCATCCTCGGCACCGAAGGTAACGGCTTTCCCGGTCAGCTGGAGCCGGCCACGCACACCACGCCGGACCCGCTGGCCCTCCAGGGCTGGCTGGCGCAGTTTCGCGACGCCGGGGCCCAGCACGTGGCCATGGAAGTGTCATCGCACGCGCTGCATCAGCAGCGCACCGCCGGGGTCCAGTTCGACACCGCCGTGTTCACCAACCTCGGCCACGACCACCTCGACTACCACCGCGATCTCGACGACTACGCCGCCGCCAAGGCCAACCTGTTCGCGAGCCCGCAGCTGCGCGCCGCGGTACTGAATGCCGACGACCCGGTCAGCGAGCGGATGGCCGCCGCCCTGACGCCGGGCGCCCGGGTGCTCCGATACGGGCTGCGCCAGGGCGATCTGCGCGGCCGCTGTCAGGCCCGCCCCGGCGGACTGCTGATCGACCTCGACGGCGACTTCGGCCAGGCGCGCCTGGCCAGCCCACTGTTGGGCGAGTTCAACCTGTACAACCTGTTGGCAACACTGGGCACGCTGCTGGTCGCCAACGTGGCGTTCGCCGACGCGGTGGAACGACTGAGCACGCTGCCGTCGGTGCCCGGGCGCATGCAGACCCTGCGCGTGCCGGGCGCCCCGCTGGTGGTGGTGGACTACGCCCACAACCCGCCCGCGCTCGAGTCGGTGCTGACCGCGCTGCGTGCGCATCTGCCACGCGACGGACGGCTGTGGTGCGTGTTCGGCTGCGGCGGCGATCGCGATCCGGGCAAGCGCGGGATGATGGGCGAGGTCGCGGCGCGTCTTGCCGATGCCGTGTTCGTGACGGACGACAATCCGCGCAGCGA
>DQBD01000051.1:6125-6313 GCA_003526065.1 Gammaproteobacteria bacterium
TTCGGCTGCGGCGGCGAGCGCGATGGCGCCAAGCGGCCGGTCATGGGCGAACTCGCGGCGCGCCTGGCCGATCGGGTGGTAATCACCGACGACAACCCCCGCGGCGAGTCCCCGACCGCCATCACCGACGCCATCCTGGCCGGCATGTCGACCACCGAGGGCGTGGAGTTGATCCACGACCGTGCAGA
>DQBD01000016.1:0-128 GCA_003526065.1 Gammaproteobacteria bacterium
TGACCGCCGTGGCCGCCGATTTCCCCGGCTGTCAGGTCATCCACAAGGAAGCCGCGCTGTCCGTCTGCCTGGGCGAAACGCCGCCGGCCGCCATGGCGCAGTTGCGACGCGCGCTGCTGCGCGCCCTG
>DQBD01000016.1:394-2227 GCA_003526065.1 Gammaproteobacteria bacterium
TGAGTGCATTTGAAAACCTTCAGATAGACGGCGAGCCAACCCAACTGCACATCCGCCCCGCGCTGGATTGGGACGCGGGCTCGGCCGTGGATTGGCTGCTGGCGCGCATGCAACAGGCCGTGGGCCCGTGTCGCGCGGTGTACCTGGGCCGATCCGCTTACGACGAGCCGGCGTTCCGTGCCATGCGGCGAACCGGAGGGCTCGGCGTGCTGGTGGATGCCGACGGACAAGCCACGATCGCCAGCCGCCGACTCGACAGCGCGGCGCTGCCCGCGGTGCTGGAACGGCTATTGCACTGAGCGGCGCCGCTCACTGCCGATCGTCGTCGTCACGGCGCTGGAACTCGCCCTCGATCACCTGGGTGTCGGGCGCACCGTCACCGGCATCGCCAAGCAAACGCCTCACCACGGCACGCCGCACAAGGGCCAGCTGCAGACACAGGCCGGCGACGTCGGTAATGAAGCCCGGCACGATCAACAGAATGCCACCCAGCTGCGCCAGTGCGGTGTCGAGCATGGGCGCGGCCGGCAGACCGCCACTGCCCAGACCGGCGCGCAGGCGCTGCAGGCCCAGCAGGCCGCGGTAGCGCACCACCGAAATGCCCACGAACACACCGAGCACCATCAGCAAAAGGGTGTTCAGTGCTCCGATGACGGTGGCGGCCCGCAGCAGGAGGTAGATCTCCAGTAGCGGCAGGCCGAGAAACACGAAAGGCAGGGCGGAACGAAACATTGGGTGGCTGCGGAAAACGGCACAGGTCGGTGTCAGGATACCGAACGCCGCCCTGTGCCGGGACAATCAGCAGTTGCCTTTCTTCGCCTGGCCCGGCGGGCAGAAATGCCCGTGAGGGTAACGGCCACCGTACCGCGGATACTCGACGTAGCGATGCCCGTGGTGGTCACGGTCACGGTCGGTGGCGATGGCGGCGCCCGCCGCAGCGCCCACCGCACCGCCTATGATGGCCCCGTCGCGCCCTCCCACCTCGTTGCCGATGGCAGCGCCGGCGGCGCCACCGAGACCACCGCCGATGGCGGCATCCACGGTGTCACTGGCCTGGACGCCGCCCACGGCGACCACGGTCAGCAGGGCGAAACAGCAGGTCTTGATGGTCTTCATCGGCAACGCTCCTGGTGGCGATCGAACTGCACGTTGTCGGCCACGGTTGATGGATTCTTCATGTGCCCCGTCGAACACGGCGCAGGCGCAGTATGCGGATCGCTGGCTGAACGGAAACTGAACAATCTCAGCGCGCGGCCGCCAGCGACGGGTAATAGC
The DNA here is from genome assembly GCA_003526065.1 of Gammaproteobacteria bacterium. The sequence continues at coordinate 1,670 of DQBD01000016.1, forward strand.
GTTCGTTCATGCGCTGGTAGTACGCCATCAGGTTGGCGGTGCGCTGGATGCGTTCGCGAATGGGGTTGTCGATCGGCGCCCCCAGAAAGCTCATGACGAACGCGTGTGCGGTGGCGTCGGCGCTGCTGGGGCTGTCGCCGAGCAGAAAGGCCTTGTCGCCGAGCAGCACCGACAGCGCGTCCATGTCGGCAAGGCCGAAGCCGAAGATCTCGTCGCGACTGTGCCGCCCCATGCCCTGGGCGACCATGCTGCGCCGCAGTCCACGCCGCACCAGCGGCGGCACGATGGCGCTCAGCGGCCAGGACAGGTCCCTGAACAGCGCCTCGCGCACGCGGTCGAACCCGTTGTCCTCCACCCAGCGACACTGCAGCAGCACCCAGTAGGTGCTGTCGTGCAGCATGCGGTCGATGGTGTGACCACGGGCCCGCTGCTCGGCGGTGAGCTTGCCGTCGACGCGGTCGCCGTAGGTGTCCTTCAGGTACCGGATGACCAGCTCGGAGTCGCCGATGGTGCGGCCGCCGTCACGAATGAACGGAATCTTGCCCTTCGGGCCCTTGC
>DQBD01000016.1:2498-2633 GCA_003526065.1 Gammaproteobacteria bacterium
CCGGCCATCTTCAGATACAGCTCGAGCTTGATGCAGAACGGGCTCGGGTTGGGCAGGCCCCAGGCGGGGGCAAACTGGTACAGCTCGATCATGCGCACTCCACGGCAAACGGGGGAATCACGCCGGCGGCCACCA
>DQBD01000016.1:2942-3095 GCA_003526065.1 Gammaproteobacteria bacterium
GGCGCCGACGGCGGCGGCATCGTAGCCGATGCCGGCCAGTTGCGCCGCCGTGTCGGCGCCGAGTGTCGGTGCCGCCGCGGCCGGTGGCGGCAGACGTGCGCCGTCCACGCGTACCGCAAAGGCCGGGGCAACGGTGGCGCCCTGCTCGGCGGC
>DQBD01000020.1:0-146 GCA_003526065.1 Gammaproteobacteria bacterium
CCTATCCGTGGGATAAGTTTTCGGTGGCGTACTGAGAGCGGCGCGGGCCGTCAGCGGCGTCGGCGTGGGCTCTTGACCACGCCCAGGCCGGCGACGCTCGGTCTGGGGTTGTTGCTGAGCCAGTTTTCCAGGTTGTCCGGGGTGGT
>DQBD01000020.1:391-4233 GCA_003526065.1 Gammaproteobacteria bacterium
GGTGCGTGCAGCAGGTAGCCCTGGATCATGTCGCAGCCGCGCTCGCGCAGGTAGCGCAGCTGGGCGGCCGTTTCCACGCCCTCACCGATGATTTCCAGGCCCAGGTTGTGGCCCATGTCGATGATGCCGTTGGTGATGGCGGCATCGTGACTGTTTTCGGGCAGTTCCGCGACGAACGAGCGGTCGATCTTGACCGTTTGCACCGGCAGGTGCTTCAGGTAGCCGAGTGACGAGTAGCCGGTGCCGAAATCGTCGATGGACAGGCGCACGCCGAGGGCGCGCAGCCGGCTGAGTACTTGCGCCGACTCGTCGAGGTTGCGCATCAACGTGGTTTCGGTGATTTCGAGCTCCAGGCGCTGTGGGGCGTGACCGGTCTCGTGCAGTGCCCTGGCCACCATGTCCACGAACTCGGGGGCACCGAGCTGGTGGCCGGATACGTTGACCGCCATGCGCAGCGGCGGCAGCCCGTGCGATTGCCACAGCCGGTTCTGGCGACAGGCCTCGCGCAAGACCCATTCGCCAATCGGTCCGATCAGGCCGGTGTCCTCGGCCAGAGGAATGAAGTCGGCAGGGGACACCAGGCCGCGCTGCGGATGCTGCCAGCGGATCAGCGCCTCGACGCCGTTGATCTGGCCACTGGCGAGGTTCAGCTGCGGCTGGTAATACAGCTGCAATTCGGCGCGCTCGAGTGCCTTGCGCAAGTCGGACTCCATGTCCAGGCGCTTGCGCACGGCCACGCTCATGTGGGTCTGCCAGAAGTGGTGGCGGCCACCGCCGGCCGATTTGGCCTGGTTGAGCGCCGTTTCGGCATGCCGCAGCAGTTCGTCCAGCTCACGGCCGTCGGCCGGGTACAGGGCGATGCCGACGCTGGCACTGAGGACCAGTTCCTGATCACCCGCGTGGAGGGGAGAGGCCACGGCTGTCAGGATCTTGTCGGCCACGATGGTGGCTGTTTCTGCCGACTCGATTTCGAACGCCAGTGCGAATTCGTCGCTGCCGACGCGGGCCAGCAAGTCATGAGCCCGCAGCTGACGCCGGATACGGTCGCCGAGCTGCACCAGGATTTCGTCCGCGACATCGTGACCAAGGCTCTCGTTGAGCACCTTGAAGCGATCCAGGTCTACGGCGACCACGGCCAGGTTGACAGCGCCGTCGTGCTGGGCGCGGTCGATCATCAGGCGCAGGCGCTCGCGGAAGCCGGCGCGATTGGGCAGGCCGGTCAGGGCGTCGTGATAGGCAAGGCGGTGGGCATGCCGCTCGGAGGCGCCGGCCTGCAGCAGGCGCGCCACCCGTCGGCGCAGGACGCCGAAGTTGATTGGCTTGGTGATGAAATCCGCCGCACCGGCACGAAAGGCGCGTTCGACGGAAATCTCGTCGGCAAGACTGGTGATCATCAGCACCGGTGTGCGCTGGTGCTGCGGCAGCGCGAGCATCTGCCGACACGTGGTGAAGCCGTCCTGGCGCGGCAGGCGGGCGTCCAGCAACACGATGTCCGGCCTGACGCGCGGGTAAAGCTGCATGGCTTCCTCGCCGTCGCCGGCCTCGACCACACGATAGCCTTCCTGGTCCAGCACACCGCGCAGGGCGAGGCGCGTGCTGCGGTCGTCCTCCACCACCAGCACGGTGAAATTCGAGTGGGTCGACTCGGTCTGTCGGCCCGGCAGGTGACCGTCGGACCAGCGCGCCAGCGCGTCACGAGCGGTCGCGTGCTGTCGGTCGAAGTCGTCGGCCAGCTTCTCGAGGCCGGCGAGGTCGGGGTCGCCGCTGCCGCTGCCGGCCAACCGTTCGATGCGCTCTGCCAGGTTGGCGATCTGGTCGACGCCAAGATTGCGGGCGCTGCCCTTGAGCGTGTGGGCGAGCTCGCGGGTCTGCGTCAGGTTGCGGTTGCCGATGGCCTCACGCAGCTGCACGAAGTAACGCGCCGAGTCGGAAATGAACGTGCGGATGACCGTCGGCAGGGCGTCGCCGATGGCTTCACGAAGTTCCGTCAGCAGCGCCGGATTGAGTACCGCGGCGACCGCGCTGTCGGCCGTGTCGGTGCTCGTTGCCGGCTGTTGACCCGCCTTGTCCGTGAGTGTCGTCCACCTGGACAGCAGACGCTGCACGGCCGGCAGCTGCATCGGCTTCGGCAAGGCGTCGTCCATGCCTGCCGCATAGCACTCTTCGATCAGATCGGGTTCGGTATTCGCCGTCATGGCGATGATCGGAATGCGCTGCCCTTCCGGTTCCGCCGCCCGGATGCGGCGCGTTGCTTCCAGGCCGTCGACGCCTGGCATGTTGCAATCCATGAGGATGAGCGCGAAGCCGCCGCGCTCCCAGTGCGCTACCGCCGCTTCGCCGTCGCCCACCACATCGACCCGGCATCCGGCGGCCTCCAGCAAGCCCTTGGCGACCAGCTGGTTGGTGGTGTTGTCCTCGGCCACCAGCACGCGCGGGGCGCTGCCGGCCGGCACGCTGTCGGCAATCAACGCGGCGTCGGTCGCGGGAGTGTCGGGCACGTCGGCCACGACGACCGGCAGCGAGATCCAGAAGGTACTGCCGACGCCCGGCGTGCTTTCGACCCCGATTTGTCCACCCATCAATTCGACCAGCTGTCGGGTGATGGTCAGGCCCAGCCCGGACCCTCCGAACTGGCGGGTCGTGGAGCTGTCCGCCTGCGTGAAGGAATCGAAGATGCGCTCCAGGTCCTCGCCGCCGATACCAATGCCGGTGTCAGTGACCCGCAGTTCCAGTGTCCGTGCCGCGCCCTTGTCGGTGTTGCTGTCGACGTAGACGGCGATACTGCCTTCGGAGGTGAACTTGATGGCGTTACCGATCAGGTTGGTCAGCACCTGGCCGATGCGCATGGGGTCGCCCAGCACGCCGCGCGGCACGGCGCGGCCAATGTGCACCTGCAGGTCGATGCCCTTGTTGCGGGTCTGCAGTTCGAACAGGGCGGCGGTTTCCTGAATCTTGGCGCGCAGGTCAAACGGGATTTGTTCGATTTCGATCCGGCCCGACTCCAGGCGCGAGAAGTCCAGGATGTCGTTGATCAGCGACAGCAGGGTATTGCCGGAGGCCTCGGCGAGGGTCAGGCGTTCCAGTTGCTTCGGTTGCAGCGGCGATTCGCGCAACAGCTGCAGCATGCCCAGCAGCCCGTTGAGGGGGGTGCGGATCTCGTGGCTGACGTTGGCAGTGAACTGCGCCTTCAGGCGCGCCGCACTCAGCGCCATGTCGCGAGCATCGAGCAGCTCCTGCTCGCGATCCTGCAGGCGGTCCATCATCCGGTTGAAGGCGCGTTCCATCTGCTGGACGTCGGACGGGCCAGCCGACAAAGGCGCGCGGGCGCTGATGTCGCCCGCTTCTGTTTGCCGCATCACGCGGGCAAGATCCTGAATTGGCGCCGAAACGCGTCGCAGGATAAGCAGCAGCAGCGGCAGCAACACGCCAGTGGTGACCAGGGTGATGGTCGCTGTGGACAGCACGATGTCGCGGGTCACCTCGTGCAAGGCGGCCTTGCTGATGGCCACGGCCACCTGACCCTGGTACTGCGGCGGCGGCATGATCTCGCCGAACACGGTCAGGTCGGGGCTGGAATCGCCGACGAACACGGGGGCACGGAACAGCCACCGGCCCGGTGTTTCATCAAACACACGGGCGCTGTCGGCGGGGCTCCAGGCCATCGCCGGAGGGCGAGGGTTCTCACCCAGTTGCCCGTGGCTCAGGAGGGTCGAGTTGTCCGCGTTGAAGACCGCTACCCCGACCACGTTCGGGAAGCGCAGCAGACTGCTGGTGGCCGCTTCGGCGTTTTCGGGTGCGCCGTAGAGCAGTGCCAGGGTGGACTGCGCCGCGTAGCGTTCGGT
>DQBD01000020.1:4495-7725 GCA_003526065.1 Gammaproteobacteria bacterium
CCGCCGGCAATACCGACCGACAGCAGCAGTACACCCAGCACGCAGACCAGCATGACCAGTCGGTCGCTGCGCAGGGTGGTCAGACGCCTGATTATTGATTGCGGAGAATTCATCGCCGGCGCGAGTTGTCTGATACCAGTTTCTTAGCGGGCCGGGAGCACGAGGTCGTAGTCCCGGGCATCGACGGTGATGCCCAAGTGTTCGGCAGTGCGCCGGTTGATCGCGCTGCGCAGACTACGGTTCGGGGTGAAAGTCACAGTCTCGCCATCCGCGTGTGCGAGCGCAAGTTGCGCCAGATCCTCCCCCATTGCGACGTTGTCCGGGAACAGGGCGAACAGAACGCCGTGCGCAACATGCTGCACTGAACCAGAAAATACGACAATGTTCTTCGTCCATGCCCGGTTAAGGATGTCTGGCAGTGCCGAGTCCACGCTCAGTAGCGCCGGATCCTGCGTAAGCCACACCGCTTCGATCGAGCTATCGACCCGGTTCAGAATTTCTTGATAGCGCTGCGCGGCGGTGCGGGCGTTTTCGGTGGCAATTGCGATCAGCTCAAGGTCGTGAGCGTGCGCCGCCTCCTCTGCGTGGTCAAGCAGCCAACCATTACGCACCGGTCGATACAGCCAGTACACGGTGCGGATGTTCGGCCGTAGCAGCCGCAGGCGGGCGAACAGCAGGTCCGGGTCGGCTTCCAGGCTGATGCCCGGAAGGGGAGGGTGTCCGTCGGGCGTCAGAATGGCACCGACGGCCACCGGTAACTGGTTGCGCAGGGGCGAGCTCGCCTTGACGGCTGAAATTCCCAGCGCGATGACCACCCGCTCACCCTGTGGCAACACCGCCCCGGTTCGCGCGAGCGCTGCCTCGTCGAGCACCACGAGGCGTACGCTCGCCGTTCGCTCGAGGCCGTCCACAATCTGGTTCAGCACCGACCGGTAGGGCTCGCGTACCTGCGGCATGGTTACCAGCAGCTCCGCCGCGGTGACACTCGACATCAGGGTTCCAAGTGCCGCAATCACCAACGGTCGCCATGCGAGCCGCGTCCATCGCGCGCACGTACCTAACACCGGCAGGGCACCCCGCCTGGTTTCCGTCACCATTCTGTCGCTGTCGGGTCGTCCGAGGCCGGAACGCAATCAGTCGAAGGCCTTGCTGATTTCAAAAAACACGTTGCGTCCGGCCATGGGTAGGTCATTTGGGATGAGAGCGGAGCCGCTTGGCTCGCGCACATCCGAGTTGAAGAGGTTGCGTGCAGATATTCTCACGCCCCACCCATCGTTAAAAAGCTCCTGCCCGCGCACAGTGAGGTCGACCGTGACGTAATCGTCGATCTTCTGACGCAAATCACCCGGTGCGCGCTTGCGGTCGAACACGCCGGTGGCCTGGCCCGAAAGCGTCCATTGCGGAGCCATCGCCCAGTCGGTGCGCAGGTAGGCGAGGTGTGAGGGCGCGAAACCTACGTCATCGTCGGCGGCATCGTCGGTGGAATGCTGATAGGCATAGTTGCCCGACAGACGAAGGCGTTGCGTGGCTTGCCAGGCAAGCTCGGCTTCAAGGCCGTAACCGGTCTGTTTGCCCGTGTTTTGCGCCGTTGCGCTGGTGGCGGGTGCCGGATCCGGTGCGAAGCGGATGATGTCGTCCATCTGATAGTAAAAGACGTTGAACGCCGCACGCAGGCCACGGCCGGCATCCCAGTCGAGGCCGAGTTCGACCGTGTCGATGGTCTCTGGGTCCAAGGAAGAGTTGCCGATGTTGGCGGGGTTGTTGACGGCGAACAGTTCCTGGAAGGAGGGGGCACGAAATGCCCGTCCATAGAGCAACTTGGTGGTCAGTGCGTAGCTGGTCTGCCACACCAACGCCAGGCGCGGATTCAGCGTGGTGCCAAAATCGGAGTAATCATCCAGCCGCAGACCAGCGGTGAGTGTCCAGTCGCGCTGGAAATTCCACTCGTCCTGCAGGAAAGCATAGGCAATCGTTCGGTCTTCCTCGCGCACGAATGCGGCAACATCGGTGACGTCGACGAGATTGCCCAACGGTATCGGAATGACGCCCAGCGGTACCCCTAAGTCGACCAGCGTATAGTTACGACTCTCCTCCACACGGTATAAGTCTTCCTTGCGATAGCCAGCCCCCACGCGCAAGCGGTGCCGGTCGAGCCCGCTATAGAGAGCGCTCACCTCGCCGCGGTAGTGGCGTTCGTAGACATCCGGGTTGCCGATGACGCCGTCAGGAAAGGTGCCGCCAAAAGCGCCAGGGGGAAATAGACGCAGGCGAGAGAGATTCTCGACTTGGTAATAGCCAAGTGTGCCGCTCAAACTCCAGTTGCGAGAGAAGGCGGGGTTTTCGTAGGAAAGATCGGCTGATAGACGCCGGCCATCGCCGTGGCCAACCGGGTCCAGCGCCTGCGATACCCCCGCACCAACACCGCTGTCGTTGATTTCCTGGAAGCCGCCGCGCAGCCGCCAATGGCCGCGTGCGATATCTGCTCTCGCCTCGATGTTGTCGCGAGTGAGGTTGACCGGGCCGGGAGCCAAAGAGACGTTGATCGGGAACAGGGCATCGAGTGCTGTTTGAGCGTCGGCAGAAACGGTGCGGTCAGAGCCGTCACTGTGGTGTCGTTCTACGTAGAAGTAGGCGTCGAAGCCGCCGAGCTCGCCGCCCCATTGCGCAAACTGGTCGTGACGGTCGAACGATCCTAGGCGCGCGCCGACTTCCAGGCCACGAACTTCAGAAGCCGACTTTGTGATGATGTTGATTACGCCGGAGAAAGCATCCGCCCCGTATAGCGCAGAACCTGGTCCGCGAATTACCTCGATTCGCGCGATGCCTGTCACTGGCATGCGTCCCCAAGCAGCACCTAACGACGCGTCAAACACGTTTTTTATGGACATCCCATTGACCAATATGAGGACCTGTGGGCTGGTCTGGGTATGGATGCCGCGGATGGAAAAAATGGGTTTGTAGCCGATGCCGGAGGCCCCCATGTGTAGGCCCGGCACGGTCTCCAACACCTCGTTTAATTCTGTGGCGCCTATGCTAGCGATGTCCTCTGCCGTAATTACAGTAGCAATGGCAGGGCTTTTTCGAAGTGGCTGGGCATTGCCAGTGGCGATGCTTACCATCTCGGCGCTGCCATAGAATTCTGCTAGTGCGGCCTCGTCCCTGCTTTGTGGCCACGCGTTGAAAGGGAGGGCGGTACCAAACAGTGTGAGGAGTGTGATAAGCGCGCCTTT
>DQBD01000279.1:0-374 GCA_003526065.1 Gammaproteobacteria bacterium
CGGTTCCGGCAAAACCTGCTCGGCAAGCGGGTCGATTACTCCGGCCGATCGGTCATCGTCGTCGGCCCGCAGCTGAAGCTGCATCAGTGCGGCCTGCCCAAGAAGATGGCCCTCGAACTGTTCAAGCCGTTCGTGTTCGGCAAGCTGGAGCGACGGGGGCTGGCGACCACCATCAAGGCCGCCAAGAAGCTGGTCGAGAAGAGCGGTCCGGAAGTCTGGGACGTGCTCGAGGAGGTCATCCGCGAGCACCCGGTGCTGCTGAATCGTGCGCCGACGCTGCACCGACTGGGCATCCAGGCGTTCGAGCCGGTACTGGTCGAGGGCAAGGCGATCCAGCTGCATCCGCTGGTCTGTACCGCCTTCAACGCCGACTT
>DQBD01000279.1:645-1504 GCA_003526065.1 Gammaproteobacteria bacterium
GACGGCGACCAGATGGCGGTGCACGTGCCGTTGTCGCTGGAAGCCCAGCTCGAGGCGCGGGCATTGATGATGTCCACCAACAACATCCTGTCGCCGGCCAACGGTGACCCGGTGATCGTGCCGACCCAGGACGTGGTGCTGGGCCTGTACTACATGTCGCGTGAGCGCATCAACGCGCCGGGCGAAGGCCGGGTGTTCGCCGATGCGGCCGAGGCCAAGCGCGCCTATGACGCCGGCTCCGCCTCGCTGCATGCACGCGTCAAGGTGCGAATCACCGACAGTGACTTCAACGCCGACGGTGACATCGAGACCCGCACCCGCCTGCTGGACACCACGGTTGGCCGCGCCATCCTGTCGCAGCTGCTGCCGGCCGGCTTGCCGTTCGAGCTGATCAACCGGGCGCTGGACAAGAAGGTCATCTCGCGCCTGATCAACGACTGTTACCGCAAGGTGGGCCTGAAGGCCACGGTGGTGTTCGCCGACCAGCTGATGTATGCCGGTTACCACTACGCCAGCCGGTCCGGCGCGTCGATCTGTGTCAACGACATGGTGACGCCGGACGAGAAGCCGGGAATCATCGCCCGCGCCGAGGCCGAGGTGAAGGAGATCGCCGAGCAGTACGTGTCCGGCCTGGTCACCGACGGCGAGCGTTACAACAAGGTGGTCGACATCTGGTCACATGCCAACGAGCAGGTGGCGGCGGCGATGATGGCCAAGCTGGGCCAGGAGCCGGCGATCGACCGCGAGGGCAATACGGTCACCCAGCCGTCGTTCAACTCCATCTACATCATGGCCGACTCGGGCGCGCGCGGCAGCGCGGCGCAGATTCGTCAGCTGGCCGGCATGCGCGGCCTGATGG
>DQBD01000279.1:1746-3242 GCA_003526065.1 Gammaproteobacteria bacterium
CCGGACGGCTCGATCATCGAGACGCCCATCACGGCGAACTTCCGCGAAGGCCTGAACGTCATTCAGTACTTCATCTCCACGCACGGCGCGCGTAAGGGCCTGGCCGATACCGCGTTGAAGACCGCCAATTCCGGGTATCTCACCCGCCGCCTGGTGGACGTGGCGCAGGACCTGGTCATTACCGAGGACGATTGCGGCACCGAAGCCGGCGTCTACCTGGGTGCGGTGCTGGCGGGCGGCGACGTCATCGAGCCACTGCGCGACCGCATCCTGGGTCGTACCGCGGCGCAGGATGTCCTGATGCCGGGCTCGGACGACGTACTGGTCGAGGCGGGCACGCTGCTGACCGAAAGCGTCGTGGACCAGATCGAGCATGCAACCGTCGACGCGGTGAAGGTGCGCTCGGTCATCACCTGCGAGACGCGCTTCGGCGTGTGCGCCAAGTGCTACGGACGTGACCTGGCGCGTGGCCATCTGGTCAATGTCGGCGAAGCGGTGGGCGTGATCGCCGCACAGTCGATTGGCGAGCCCGGGACGCAGCTGACCATGCGTACCTTCCACATCGGTGGTGCGGTTTCGCGTCAGATCGAAGCCAACAGCATCGAGGTGCGTACCCGCGGCACCATTCGCCTGGACAACGTCAAGGTGGTGCTGCAGGCTGGCGGCAACCGTGTGTCGGTGTCGCGTTCCGGCGAGCTGGTGGTGGTCGACGAGCATGGCCGCGAGCGCGAACGCCACAAGCTGCCTTACGGTGCCGTGGTGACGGCGGCCGACGACGAGACCGTCGACGCCGGCCAGGTGGTGGCCAACTGGGATCCACACACGCACCCGATCATCACCGAGGTGGCGGGTCGCGTGCAGCTGGTGGATGTCCAGGAAGGCGTCACAACGGTCAGCGAGGTGGACGAGGCAACCGGTCTGTCCAACATCGTCGTCACCGAGACCAAGCACCGCGGTGCCGCCGGTCGCGATCTGCGCCCGATGGTCAAGCTGGTGGATGCCGACGGCAAGGACCAGAACCTGCCCGGCACCGATATCCCGGCGCGCTACTTCCTGCCCACGGGTGCCATCATCACGGTGGCGAACGGCGCGCAGGTCGGCATCGGTGAGGTGCTGGCGCGTATCCCGCAGGAAACGTCCAAGACCCGCGACATCACCGGTGGTCTGCCGCGTGTGGCCGATCTGTTCGAGGCTCGGCGACCGAAGGATCCGGCCATCATGGCCGAGCAGACCGGTATCGTCTCGTTCGGCAAGGAAACCAAGGGCAAGCAGCGCCTGATCATCACCGATGACCAGAGCCAGCAGCACGAGTACCTGATTCCCAAGTACCACCACATCGGCGTGTACGAGGGCGAGCATGTCAGCCGGGGCGACGTCATCGCCGACGGTGCGCTGGTGCCGCACGACATCCTGCGGCTGCTGGGCGTCGAGGAGCTGACCCGCTACATCGTCAACGAGGTGCAGGAGGTCTACCGTCTGCAGGGCGTGAAGATCAA
>DQBD01000007.1:0-608 GCA_003526065.1 Gammaproteobacteria bacterium
GACGCCTGGTAGAAGCGGGTCTGGTCCCTGAGGCCCAGGATGCGGATGGCCTCCAGCAGGCGCAGCGTGCCCAGGCCGTCCGAATCGGCGGTGTATTCCGGCTCCTCGAACGACACCGCCACGTGGCTCTGGGCGGCCAGGTTGTAGACCTCGTCCGGCTGCACGTCCTGCAGCACGCGAATCAGGCTGCTGGAGTCGGTCATGTCGCCGTAGTGCAGCACGAACCGGCGGTTCGGGTCGTGCGGGTCCTGGTAGAGGTGGTCGATGCGGTCGGTGTTGAACAGCGACGCGCGACGCTTGATGCCGTGTACCTCGTAGCCCTTTTCCAGAAGCAGTTCGGCCAGGTAGGCGCCGTCCTGGCCGGTGACGCCTGTAATCAAAGCTTTACGGGGCATGTTCAGACTCTCGATGTGGCGAGTGGATGGCTGGTCTGTAGCAATGTCCGTTCCGGTTGGGCGCGCGACCGGCCACGAGGCCGGATACCGCAGTCAGATGGTTTCGCGGTCGGCGGCGCGGGCCACGGCCGCCAGGGTGTCCATGCATGCAACAAATCGGGGCCGCAGTTCACCATCCTGGTGCGACGGTTCGGTGACATGCCGCCACCCGGC
>DQBD01000007.1:873-4150 GCA_003526065.1 Gammaproteobacteria bacterium
GATGGCTGGGTGATGCTCCGTTCACCGATTCAGGGTCCGCGACGTGCTGCCGTGGCCGGTGGCCTCGTGATGGTTTTCGGCCTGGTGCCGGCAAACGCCGTCGAGCTGGCGCCGGAACTGCGCCTGCCGGGGCTCGATCAGGTGCAGCCGGACATTCGGCGCCGGCCGGAACCGGCACGCAACGTCACCCCGCGTACCCGTGCGCGACCGGAGCTGGCGCCGCTGGGCGCGCGCGTGCGGGCCTTTCTGCTGTTCACCCGGGTGGACCTGAAGCTCGGTTACAACGACAACCTGCGCGCCGACGAGCGCCCCCTGTCGGACCTCTACCGCGTACTGACGCCGCGGCTGGAGCTGCGCTCGGACTGGTCGCGACACGCGCTCAAGGTCGGCGCCAACCTGGCCAGTGCCCGCTACCGGGATTTCCCGCGCGAGGACTACGACAACTGGCGCGCCTTCGCCGAGGGGCGCGTGGATCTGGGGCGTGCCTCGACGGTGTTCGGAAACGCTTCCATCGCGCGCCAGCAGGAAGATCGGGCCGCGCCCGACAGCACGCTCGGTGTCGACCCGACCCGGTACCGCGTGACGGAAATCGGCGCCGGCTGGAGTCATCCGTTCGGACGGTTCGAGGCGCGGCTCGACGGCACCGTGCGCGATTACCGCTTCGACGAGACAGACGCTGCCGGGCTGCCGGCCGGCACGCTGCTGGGCGAGGACCGCAATCGCCGGTCGCTGCGCGGCGAGGCGCGCCTGCGTTACGCCATGTGGCCGGGCTATGGCGTGTTCCTGCGCGGCGCCTACAGCACGCTCGACTACGACGAGCCGGCGCCCAGTGGCATCACCCGCGACTCGGACGGCTACGAGGCCGGCCTGGGGCTGGATCTGGAACTGACGGATCTGATCTTCGGCAGCGCCTTCGTCGGTTACTACCGCCAGCGCTACGACGCGCCGGAGTTCGACGACAACGGCGGGCTGGGCTTCGGTGCCGACCTGTACTGGAACCTGACGCCGCTGAGCACGCTGCACTTCGAGGTGCGGCGGTCGGTTCAGGAGAGCATCCAGCCGGGTGCGTCCGGCTACCTGTCGACCGATACCGGCCTGGAACTGGAACACGAATTGCTGCGCAATCTGCTGCTGGTCGCCAGCAGTCGCTACACCCGTCGCCGGTATGACGGTATCGATCGACAGGAGACCCTGTGGCAACACAGCTTCGGCGCCAATTACCTGGCCAACCGGCACCTGCAGCTGCGCCTGCAGGTGGTGCACCGCCGGCAGGACGGCACCGGCGGCGGTCGCGCCTTCTCGCAGACCTTCGTGGAGCAGAGCATTGTCCTGCAGCACTGATCCGGTGCGCCTGAGGCGCCGCCCGGTCCATCTGTGGCGGGCCCTGTGCGGCCTGCTGGCGCTGGCTGTTAGCGCGGTTTCGGCGGTGCCGGCCGCGCCGGAAGGCGACCCGCTCAGCCGCTACGCCCTCGGGCCAGGGGATGGCATACGCGTGCTGGTGTTCGGCGAGAGCGACCTGTCCGGCGACTTCAACATCAGCACCAACGGCACCGTGGCGTTGCCCCTGGTGGGCCCGGTGCAGGCCGCCGGCAAGACACCGGGCGAACTGGCGGGCGTCATCGCCCAGGCCCTGTCGCCGGACTACCTGCGCGATCCGCGCGTCAGCGTGGAGGTGCTGCAGTACCGGCCGTTCTTCATCCTCGGCGAGGTCAAGGCGCCCGGCAGCTACCCCTACGCGGCCGGCATCAACGTCCGCAGCGCGGCGGCCCTGGCCGGCGGCTATACCTACCGGGCCAAGGAAGGCCACGCCTACATCACCCGCACCGTGGACGGTCAGCCATCGCGGCGGAAGGTCGCGCCGGACGCGCGGGTATTGCCGGGCGACATCGTGGAAGTGCCGGAGCGGTTTTTCTGAATTCGCGAGGCGTCATGCAGCAGCAGACCATGCAGCCGCCGGCGGGCGGCAACCGTGACCTCGACCTCGGCCAGTTGCCGGGTGTGCTGTGGCGGCGCAAGTGGATCATCGTCGTCACCGTGGTGGTCGGGCTGCTGGCGGCGCGGGCGTTCATCGAGCGCCTGACGCCGGTGTACACCGCCGGCGCGCAGGTCATGATTGCGCCCGAGCCGCCGGTGCTCGACGTGCAGGCGGTGGCCGCGGCGGTGCGCGGCGATGCCGAGAGCACGGCCAGCGAGGTGTATGTGCTGCGATCGCGCGACCTGGCCTTGCGCGTGGTCGACGTGCTGTCGCTGGTGGAAGACCCCGAGTTCAACCCCTTGCTGGTGCCGCCCGAGCCCGCCTGGTGGACACGTCCGTTCGGCGGCCAACCGGAACCCGCCGTCGCGCCGGCGCTGACACCCAGGCAGGAGCGCAACCTGGTTGCCAGCGTGCTGCTCGGTCACCTGCAGGCCGTGCCGCTGGGCAAGTCACGCGTCATTTCGCTGACCGCGCACGCCAGCACGCCGCAAAAAGCCGCCCTGCTGGCCAACACCGTGGTCGAGCAGTACCTGGCGCTGCAGATCGACAACAAGCGCGAGACCACCAGCACCGCCCAGGAATGGCTGGCCACCCGCACCCGCGCGCTGGAAGAAGAAGTGCGGGCCCGGGAAGCGGCGGTCGAGGCGTTTCGGGCCAGCGCCGGGCTGCTGCGTGGCGCCGGCGCCACGCGCCTGAGCGACGAGGAGGCGTCCGCGCTGTCCAGCCAGCTGGTCCTGGCACGGGCCGAGCGGGCGGCGGCCGATGCCCGCCTGAGCGAGATCGAGAAGCTGCTCGCCGGTGCCAACCCGGGCGCGGCCGGCGATGTGCTCGACTCGCCGCTGGTGCGCAACCTGCGCGAGCAGCAGGCCAGCCTGCATCGCGAGATCGCCGAACTGGGCGAGCAGTACGGGCCGCTGCATCCGCGCATGGTGAACGCCAAGGCCCAGCTGCAGGACACCGAGAAGGCAATCAGCACCGAGGTGGCCAAGGTGGTCCGCACCCTGCGCAACGACGCGGCCGTGGCACAGGCCCGCGAGCGCGCCATTGCCGCCAGCCTCGACGCGCTGCGCGCCAGCGCCGGGCGCAAGAGCGACAGCGAGGTGCGCCTGCGGGCGCTCGAGCGCGACGCCGAGACCAGCCGCGCGCTGCTGGAAACCTTCCTGGCGCGCACCAAGGAAACGGCCGCCCAGAGCACGCACGTGGTGGCCGACGCGCGCATGATCTCGCGCGCCACGCCGCCGTTCGGGCCGTCGTTTCCCAATGCCCGCCTGTTGCAGATCATCGCCGCCGCGGCGGCGATGA
>DQBD01000215.1:0-132 GCA_003526065.1 Gammaproteobacteria bacterium
TCCACGGCCTCCAGGGACAGCATAGGATTGGCGACGGAATCAGCCGGGCGAAAGGCAAAGCTGAATTCGCGGGCGGCCTGGACAGCGCTCAGCTTCTCCAGCTTCTCCAATGCCTTGACGCGGCTCTGGGCC
>DQBD01000215.1:370-602 GCA_003526065.1 Gammaproteobacteria bacterium
TCTGGGCCTGCTTGGCCTTGCTTGCCTTGGCCTTGAAGCGGGTGATGAAGCTTTGCAGATGAGCGATATGTTGCTGCTGCTTGTCGAAGGCCGCCTGCTGCAGGGCGAGCCGCTCGGCACTCAGGCTCTCGAAGGCGGAGTAGTTGCCGCTGTAGCGGGTGAGCTTGCAGTGCTCGATATGCAGGATGGCCGTGCAGACCGCATCCAGGAATTCGCGGTCGTGAGAAATGGC
>DQBD01000215.1:780-12836 GCA_003526065.1 Gammaproteobacteria bacterium
AGGTGGTTGGTGGGTTCGTCCAGTAAGAGCAGATCGGACGGACACATCAGCGCCTGGGCGAGGTTGAGCCGCATGCGCCAGCCGCCGGAAAAGGTGCCTACCTCGGCACGGGTCTGATCCAGCGTGAAACCCAGGCCAAGCAACAGGGCTTCGGCCCGCGCCGGCGCGGTGTAGCCGTCCACGTCGGCAAACGCAGCGTGCGCTTCGGCTTCGGCGGCACCGTCGCCGCGCGCTTGCGCCTCGGCAATGCGCGCCTCGGCTGCGCGCAGCGGAGTGTCGCCGTCGAGCACGAAATCCAGCGCGCTGCGTGCCAGGGCTGGGGTTTCCTGGGCGACATGAGCGATGCGCCACTGCGCGGGTACCCGTACCTCGCCGGCATCAGTGTGGAGCTTGCCCTGCATCAGCGCGAACAGGCTCGACTTGCCGGCACCGTTGGCTCCGATCAGACCCACGCGCTCACCGGGCTGGATCGTTGCTCGGGCGACGTCGAACAGCGGCTTGCCACCGCGCTGGAGCGAGAAATCTTCGAAGACGATCATGGTCAGCGGCGCGCGCGGAAAAAGGCGCGCAGGAGGTCGGCGCAGTCCTGCGCAAGGACGCCGCCTTGAACCTCGACGCGGTGATTCAGGTGCGGATCGTGCAGCACCTGAAAGACGCTGCCGGCCGCCCCGGCGCGCGGGTCGGGGGCGCCGAACACCAGGCGCTCGATGCGAGCATGCACCATGGCACCGGCGCACATCAGACAAGGCTCCAGGGTGACGTATAGACAGCTTCCGGGGAGACGGTAGTTGCGCTGCGAGAGACCGGCCGCGCGCAGGACCTGAATCTCGGCGTGCGCCGTGGGATCATGCTGGCCGATGGGCTGGTTGCCGCCCTCGGCAATGATGCGTCCCGCCTGGACGAGGACCGCACCCACCGGGACCTCGCCAGTCTCCTGGGCCTGCCGTGCGAGCGTGAGCGCGCGCTGCATGAACTGTTCATCGCGGCTCGCATCCGAAGACGGGCTGTCGGAATCGGTCGGCGGATGGCGGGTGGACATGGCGGGCTTAGCCAAGCAGATGTTCCAGTACGCGATCATAGACGGCAGCGAGCTGATCGAGTTCGTCCACACTCACCCACTCGTCGACCTGATGGATCGAGGCGTTGACAGGCCCCAGTTCCACCACCTGAGCACAGTGCCGGGCGAGGAAGCGCGCATCCGAGGTGCCGCCGGTGGTCGAACACGCAGCCTCGCGACCGGTGATCTCTCGCACGGCCTTGCGGACCGCGTCGACCAGCAGGCCTTTTGGCGTGAGAAACGGTTCGGCGCCGAGGGTCCAGTCGATGCTGAAATCGAGCCCGTGATGGACCAGGACTTCCTCGGTGCGCTGGCGCAGGGTGTCCGCCGGGCTGGCCGGATTGAAGCGGAAATTGAACTGCACCGTCATCGTGCCGGGGATGACGTTGCCGGCACCGGTGCCGGCGTGGATGTTGGAGATCTGGAAGGAGGTCGGCGGGAAGTCGGTGCTGCCTTCATCCCAGCGTTCAGCCACGAGTGTGGCGAGGGCCGGGGCGGTCAGATGCACGGGGTTGGCGGCTTTGTGGGGGTAGGCCACATGACCCTGAACGCCGTGAACCTTCAGCGTGCCGCTCAGTGATCCACGCCGGCCGTTCTTGACCATGTCGCCCAGTGCGCGTTCGCTGGTGGGTTCGCCGACGATGCACCAGTCGGGGATCTCTCCGCGCTGTACGAGGGTTTCCACGACCCGCGCCGTGCCGTCCACGGCCGGACCTTCCTCGTCGCTGGTGAGCAGCAGGCCGATGCGCCCCCGGGGTTCCGGATGGCGGCCAAGAAACGCCTCGATGGCAGTCACCATTGCGGCCAGGCTGCCTTTCATGTCGGCGCTGCCCCGGCCGTAGAGGCGGCCATCGCGGATGCTCGGAACGAATGGTGCGCTGCGCCACGCGTCTTCCGGTCCGGTGGGTACCACGTCGGTATGCCCGGCAAACACGGCCAGCGGGCCCTGGTGACCATGCACCGCCCAAAGGTTGGTGACGGCTCCGAACGTCAGCGTTTCCAACCGGAAACCCAGCGCAGTCAGGCGCGCGCCGATCAGCGCTTGGCAACCTGCATCGTCGGGGGTGACCGAAGGGCGCTCGATCAGCGCACGGGCCAGCGCGAGAGTGGGCGACATGGCGGTTTACTCGACTTCACGCAGCAGTTCGTTGATGCCGACCTTCTGGCGGGTCTTCTCGTCAACCTGCTTGACGATCACTGCGCAGTATAGGCTGTAGCTGCCGTCGGCCGATGGCAGGCTGCCGGAGACAACTACCGCACCGGCCGGCACACGGCCATAGCTGATGGTGCCGGTGCGCCGATCGTAGATGCGGGTGCTCTGGCCGATGTAGACCCCCATGGAAATCACCGCACCACGCTCGACGACTACGCCTTCGACGATTTCCGACCGGGCGCCGATGAAACAGTCGTCCTCGATGATGGTCGGGCTCGCCTGTAGCGGTTCGAGCACGCCGCCGATGCCGACTCCACCGGAGAGGTGCACGTTCCTGCCGATCTGTGCGCACGAGCCGACCGTGGCCCAAGTGTCGACCATGGTGCCTTCCCCCACGTAGGCGCCGATATTGACGTAGCTTGGCATGAGTACCGCGCCGCGACCGATGCAGACACCGCGCCGGACCGTGGCCGGTGGGACCACCCGAACGCCCAAGGCGCGGAAGTCAGCTTCAGAAAAGCCCGCAAAGCGGGTCGGCACCTTGTCGTAGAAGCGGGTGAAACCGCCTTCCACCGGATGGTTGTCTTCCAGACGGAACGAGAGCAGGACGGCTTTTTTGAGCCACTCATTGACCTGCCATCCGCCCTGCGCCAGGGGCTCGGCTACGCGCGCCTGGCCGCTCTCCAGCAGATCGAGGGCATTCTGCACGGCGCGGCGCACGCTCTCGGGGGCTTGTTGGGGCGAGATATTCGCCCGATCCTCGAAGGCTGCTTCGATGGTGTCTTGCAGGGATGTCATGGCCGGCCTCCTGAAAATGGGCCGCCTATTCTAGCAGTCGGCTGCCGGCGGGACGATCCGTGCGGGCCAGTCAAGACTGGCCTTCTTCAAGCGCCTGCGTCAGTGCCGCAACCAGTTCGCTGCGCCGGGTTGGGTCGTCGATTCTCCCTTGGGCATCGGCGATCCAGAAAATATCCTCAACGCACTCCCCGATGGTTGCGATTTTAGCGGCGAGGACGCGGATACCATGTTCGGCGAAGACCTGTCCGATCCAGGACAACAGCCCCGGGTAATCGGTGGCGACCAGTTCCATCACCGTGCAGGGTCCCGGATCGTCGCGGAATTCGATGCGCGGCGCGCTGACAAAGATGCGTGCCAGTCGAGAAGGGCGTCGCGTGACCAGGCAATCTTCATCGGCGGGGCGGGTTAGCACCTCGATCAGCTGCTCGCGAATCTCGTGCAGCCGATAATGATCGTCGACGAAATGACCATCCTGTTCGAGCACCATGAACGTATCCAGCGCGTGGCCGTCGGTGGTCGAGCTGATGCGGGCATCCTGAATCGTCAGGCCCAGTTGGGTGAGCACGGCACATACGCGACCGAACAGGTAATCGCGATCCGGCAGGTACAGGAAAATCGCGGTGCTGCCACGATCATTGTCCGGCCGCAACTGGACGATGAGTCCACCGGGGCGGGGTGCCGAAACCAGAGCGCGGGTTTGCCAGGCGATTTCATCGCCCTGATGACGCAGGAAATAGGCCTCGGGAAAATTCTGCCACGTTGCCACGGCGGTTTCTGTGCTGACGCCGCTGCGATTGAGTTGCATCAGCGCCTCCTCGCGGTTCTCGGCGACAACCGTCGCGGCGTTGAGTGGACGATCCAGGCCGCGTTCGAGAGCTTCACGAGTGGTACGGTACAGCTGGCTGAGCAGACGGAACTTCCATTCGGTCAGCAATCCAGGGTTGGTCGCGCGCATGTCGGCGACGGTGAGCAGGAACAGATAATCGAGTCGTGAGCGCGTGCGCACCTTGCGTGCGAAGGCATGGATTTCCTGCGGATCGGCAATATCACGTCGTTGGGCCGTCATGGACATCAGCAGGTGATTGCGGACCAGCCAGGTGACCAGCTCGGTGTCCCGCTCGCTGAGACCGTGGCGACAGCAAAATGCGGTGGCCAGCTGGGCGCCGATCTCGGAGTGGTCTCCCCCCTGACCTTTGCCCATGTCGTGGTACAGGCCTGCGATATAGAGGAGCTCGCGCTTGGGAATGCGCTCGACAATTTCGCTGCACAGCGGGTATTCATGCGCAAATTCAGGCACGGTGATGCGCCGCAGATTGCGCAGCACGAACAGAAGATGCTGATCGACCGTGTACGCATGAAACAGGTCGAACTGCATCCGCCCGACCAGGGCGCCGAACTCCGGTAGATAGCGGGCCAGAATGCCGTAGCGGTTCATGCGCCGCAATTCGTGAGTGATGCCGTGGGGTTGGTGCAGCATTTCCATGAACAGGCTGCGCGCGCGGAGGTCTTCGCGGAACGGGCCGTCGATCAGATCGCGATGCTGCCGGATCAGGCGGATGGTGGCCGCGCGCACGCCCTGAAGTTCGGGGTGCTGCATCAGCAGCAGAAAGATTTCCAACAGGGCAAAGGGGTGGCGGCGAAACACCTCGGGACGGGTGACTTCGATATGCCCGTTGCGGACCTGGAAGCGGCTGTTCAGGGGAATGGGCGGCGAAGCATCACTGGTGGGATAGAGCAGAGTTTCCTCGAACAGCTGAAGCAGCAGCTCGTTGAGCCGGCTAACCCGCGTCACGGTGCGGTAGTAGTTCTGCATGAACTGTTCGACCGCCAGATTATGATCCTGGTCGCTGTAGCCGAACAGCTCGGCTAGCCGCGGCTGTACATCGAACAGGAGCCGGTCTTCGCGGCGCCCAGTCAACATGTGCAGCGCCCAGCGCACTCGCCAGAGGAATTGTTGACTCTGCAGGAGTGAGCGCAGCTCCCGCTCCGTCAGGAAGCCGTGTTCGAGCAACTCGTCGAGTGTCTCGGCCTGGAAATGGCGCTTGGCCACCCAGCCGATGGCCTGGATGTCGCGCAATCCACCGGGACTCTCCTTGACGTTGGGTTCCAGCTGATAGCCGGTATCGTGGAATTTGTGGTGACGGGTCGTCTGCTCGGCAACCTTGGCCGCGAAAAAGGTTCGGCTGTCCCACATGCGGCGCGGGGAGGTGGCGGCCCGCATGGCCTCAAGCAGATGCGGATCGCCGGCGAGCAGGCGGGATTCCAGGAGATTGGACATGACGGTGAGGTCGGTCGCTGCCATCTGGGCGCACTCCGCCACGCTGCGCACGCTATGTCCGACTTGCAACCCGATGTCCCACAGGAAGGTGATGAAGCGCTCCAGCGCGCCGGTCCAGTCGTCGTTGACGCCGGCGGGCAGCAGAATCAGGACATCGATATCCGATTGGGGTTGCAGCTCGCCGCGACCATATCCGCCCGTGGCAGCCAGACACAGCGCCTCGGCATGGGGAGCGAGGAAATGCAGCCAGGAGAGACTGAGCAGGCGATCGATCAAGGTCAGACGCGTTTGGATCAGCTGCTCGATCGGAACGTTCTGCTGTAACTCGGCCCATTGACGGCTGTCCAGTTCTTTCAGGCTGTTGCGGAGTTCCGCGAGCCCCTTGGCGCCGGTGCTCAGCCAAGTTCGCACCGCCTGCTCATCGGGCAAGGATTGCGGGACCGCGGTTGGGGCAGGGGGTGCGGCGGTGGACATGATACGGCGCTCCGATACGATCAGCGCGCCGGCGCGCGCAGAGGCGGTGTCTCGTTAGAGCGCAAAGTGAGGATTTCGTGCCCGGTTTCCGTGACCAGCAGCGTGTGTTCCCATTGCGCCGATAGACTATGGTCTTTGGTGACCACGGTCCATGCGTCAGGCAAGAGTTTCACCTGCCGCTTGCCCGTGTTGATCATCGGTTCGATGGTAAAACACATGCCGGGCTGCAAGATCAGCCCCGTGCCCGGTGTGCCGTAATGCAGCACTTGGGGTTCCTCATGAAACACTCGCCCGATGCCGTGGCCGCAGTATTCCCTGACCACGCTGAATCGTTCGCGCTCGGCGTGGGCCTGGATGGCTGCCCCGATATCGCCCAGGCGCGCGCCGGGGCGAACCATGTCGATACCGATGTACAGGGCTTCCCGTGTCACCCGCACCAGACGCTGGGCCAGGATCGAGGCCTCGCCGACGACGAACATGGCGCTGGTATCGCCGTGAAATCCGTCCTTGATGACAGTGATGTCGATATTGATGATATCGCCTGACCGGAGTTTCTTGGGTCCGGGGATGCCGTGGCAGACGACGTGGTTGACCGAGGTGCAGATGGATTTGGGGAAGCCGTTGTAGTTCAGCGGGGCAGGGATCGCGTCGAGCTCGCCGACGATATAGTCATGGCAAATGCGATCGAGTGCGTCGGTGGTGACTCCGGGCTGCACGTGCGGCTCGATCATTTCCAGCACGCGCGCGGCGAGCCGGCCGGCCACGCGCATCTTTTCCTGTTCGTCAGGTGTTTTCAGATTGACCTGCATGGATACTCATCAAGATGGAGGGATGGCGTCAGGCGCAGGCGAGTCGCCGAGGACTGGCGCAAGCCCGATTTGTCGTGAATTGAAGGTCTATGGTATAAATCGCCGGCTTTTTCAGCAACAACTTAATGCCGTTGGTACCCGGCTGCGGTGCAGCGGCACCAATGATTCCACACGTACGCCGACACGATTTGCTGGGTGCCCGCATGGGTGGCAGATCGGGGCGTGCGGAGGCTTAACCCAAATCTGGAGTTTTTGATCATGCCTGATATCTCGATGCGTCAGTTGCTCGAAGCGGGGGTTCATTTCGGTCATCAGACCCGATTTTGGAATCCGCGCATGGCACCCTATATTTTCGGGTCGCGCAACAATATCCACATCATCAACCTCGAACATACGCTGCCGATGCTGCGCGAAGCCCTCGATGAGGGGCGCCGGGTCGCGGCCCAGGGCGGCACCATCCTGTTCGTGGGAACCAAGCGTGCTGCTTCCGATCACATGCGCGAGCAGGCAGCTCGTTGCGGCATGCCGTTCGTGGCCCATCGCTGGCTGGGCGGAATGCTGACCAACTGGCAGACCGTGCGTCAGTCGATCCGACGCCTCAAAGGGTTGGAGCAGATGGCTGAGGACGGCACCCTGGATCGGCTCAGCAAGAAAGAAGCCCTGATGCTGGAGCGCGAGCGCGAGAAGTTGGAGCGTAGCCTGGGCGGCATCAAGGACATGAATCGTTTGCCCGATGCCCTGTTCATCGTTGATGTGGGTCATGAGTCCATTGCTGTGAACGAGGCCGCCAAACTCGGCATTCCGGTCATCGGTGTGGTTGACACGAACAATTCGCCACTGGGCGTGCACCATCCTATCCCGGGTAACGACGATGCCATGCGGGCGGTGGGTCTTTACGCGCAGCTCATGGCCGATGCGGTGCTCGAAGGCAAGCTGAGCCGCGGCGAAGGTGGGCTGGGTGATGAATTCGTGGAAGTGGAACCGGAAGCCGCCGCTGCGGCCGCTCTGACCGATACGGCCGATTCGACACCCTGATTTCTCTGCCGCGGTCAGGCGCGACTTTTAAGGAGTTTGATTATGTCTGTAACAGCCGCAATGGTTAAGGAACTGCGCGAACGAACCGGCGCGGGGATGATGGAGTGCAAGAAGGCCCTGACCGAAACCGCGGGCGACCTGGATCAGGCTATCGAGCTGATGCGCAAGCAGGGCCTCGCCAAGGCTGACAAGAAGGCGGGGCGTGTGGCCGCCGAGGGTCGCGTGGTGGTCGAGCGTGATGAGGCAGGTCGCGTTGCGGTCGCGATTGAAGTGAATTGCGAGACGGACTTCGTCGCCGGTGGTGATGATTTCCAGGCCTTTGCCAATCGGATTGCCGGAGCAGCACTGGCCGCATCGCCGGTTGATGTCGACGCACTGCTGGCGCTTCCGTATGCCGATGAGATGACCATTGATGAGCGTCGCCGCGAAATGGTGGCCAAGATCGGTGAAAACATCGCCGTGCGCCGGTTCGAGCGCCTGGAATGCCAGGGTGATGTGTTTGGTCTCTACAGCCATGGCAGCCGAATCGGCGTCATCGTGGACCTCAAGGGCGGCGACGAAGCCTTGGCGCGGGATATCGCCATGCATATCGCGGCCAGTCGTCCGCTTTGCGTCTCGCCCGAAGACGTCCCCGCGGAGGTGGTGGCCAAGGAGCGCGAGATCTTCGAGGCGCAGGCCCGTGAGAGCGGAAAGCCTGACGACATCATCGAGAAGATGGTCGAGGGCCGCGTTCGCAAGTACCTGAACGAAGTTGCGCTCGTGGGTCAGCCTTTCGTCAAGGATCCTGACATGACCGTTGCGCAGCGCCTGAAGCAGGCGGGTGCCCAAGTCATGCGTTTCGTCCGTCTGGAAGTGGGTGAGGGCGTGGAGAAGAAAGTCGAAAACTTTGCCGAGGAAGTCATGGCGCAGGTTCGCGGCGGCTGATTCCGAGGGAAGCTTGATGGGGCCGGAAGTCTCGTATGGCGGGGCTTTCGGTCATTCTGCGTGAACCATCCATAGCAATCGAACCTTCCGAGGATTCCATGATGCCATCCGCCCCGACCTATCGCCGCATTCTGCTCAAGCTCAGTGGTGAAGCCCTGATGGGGGAGGCGGATTACGGGGTAGATCCCGACATCATCGCGCGTTTGGCCGAAGAGATCCGCGAGGTGCGTGATCTCGGCGTCCAGACCGGGATCGTGATCGGCGGCGGCAATATCTTCCGGGGCGCCGGATTGGCCAATGCGGGCATGGATCGGGTCACGGCTGACCACATGGGAATGCTGGCCACGGTGATGAATGCCCTGGCACTGCAGGATGCCTTGGAGCGCAAGGGCGTCTTTGCGCGCGTGATGTCGGCGTTGCGCATCAACGAGGTGTGTGAGGACTATATTCGGCGCCGCGCCATTCGCCACCTTGAAAAGGGTCGGGTGGTCCTGTTTGCGGCCGGAACAGGGAATCCGTTTTTTACCACGGATACTGCTGCCAGTCTGCGTGCTATCGAGGTCGGCGCGGAACTGCTGCTCAAGGCCACCAAGGTCGATGGTGTCTACAGTGCCGATCCGGTCAAGGATCCTGCGGCGCAGCGCTACGAGCGCTTGAATTACGATGAGGTTCTGGATCGCCGGCTCATGGTGATGGACACGACCGCCATCGTCTTGTGTCGTGACCATGATTTGGCGCTCAGGGTGTTTGATATCAAACAGGAAGGTGCCTTGATGCGGATCGTTACCGGTGATCAGGATATCGGTACGACCGTCGATAACGGGACGTACGAACCGGCGGCGTCCCATCGCCAGGGAGCATGAGATGATCGATGAAATCCGCAAGGATGCCGCGGAACGCATGAAGAAAAGCATCGAGGTGCTGCGGCAGAACCTGTCCAAGATCCGTACTGGCCGGGCACACACCAGTCTGGTCGATCATATTCAAGTGCCCTATTACGGAAGCGACGTACCGCTGACCCAGGTGGCCAGCGTGGCAGTCACCGACGCACGCACGCTGACCATCACCCCGTGGGAAAAGAACATGGTGGCGCCGATCGAGAAGGCGCTCATGGCCTCCGACCTGGGCGTCACACCCAACACCGCGGGCACGACCATTCGCATCATCCTGCCGCCATTGACCGAGGAGCGTCGCCGCGATCTGGTCAAGGTGGTGCGGCACGAGGGTGAGAACGCCAAGGTTGCGGTGCGCGCGATTCGGCGCGACGCGAACGATCAGTTCAAGCAGCTTGAAAAAGAAAAGCTCATCAGTGAAGACCAGGTTCGCAAGGCTCAGGATGACATCCAGAAGGTCACCGACGATCATATCGCCCAGGTCGATCGTGTTCTCGAGGAAAAGGAACAGGAGCTGATGCAGATCTGACCGGGCCACCGGCTATCATCCCTCATCAGCGGCCCCCTCTTTCCTCTCTTGAAGGCCAGCCCCTGATCCATGAATTCTGCGGCATCCTCCCGAGTTCCCCGCCATATCGCCATCATCATGGATGGCAATGGCCGTTGGGCCATGCAGCAGGGAAAGCCGCGACTGCATGGCCATGAAGCCGGCGTCCATGCTGCCCGCACGATTGTGCGGGCCGGTCGCGATGCCGGGGTCGAGGCGCTCACCCTCTATGCCTTCAGCAGCGAAAACTGGTTGCGTCCTGCGACCGAGGTGAGTTTCCTGCTCGAACTGTTCATTCGCACGATGGCCGTCGAGCTCGACACGCTCCATGACGAAGGGGTTCGCGTTCGATTCATCGGCGATCGGACCGCGCTGCCGTCGAACTTGCTGGCGATCATCGAGGCCAGTGAACGGCGTACCGCAAGCAATCCCGGCATGGTTCTGGTGATCGCGCTGGGATATGGCGGGCGACAGGATCTGGTGCAGACGGTCCGTGCGCTCGGCGCCCAAATCGAAGCCGGTGCCCTGAAGGCCGCTGATCTCGATGAAAAGACCCTGCGCGATGCCCTCGATCTAGGCGATCTTCCCGATCCCGACCTATTGATTCGTACCGGCGGCGAATACCGGATCAGCAACTTCCTGCTGTGGCATCTGGCGTATACCGAGTTTTATTTTTCCGACATTCTATGGCCTGATTTCAGTTCCGCGGATTTTCATCAGGCGCTGGCCTGGTTCGCTGAGCGCGAGCGCCGATTCGGGCGCACGGGCGCCCAAGTTCACTCGGAAAGAGGCGATCAGGATGCCCAGTGACCGTATTCGAACCGCCTTGTGGGTGGTCCCGCCGATTGTCGCTGCGGTTCTGTTGCTGCCCAATCCATGGGTGGCGGTGTTGTTCGCGGCCATCGTCTGGGGCGCCGGACAGGAGTGGACGGCCTTGATGGGCTTGCCGCACGACGGCGGCAGAGCGGCAGGAGTCGTCCTGCTCCCTCTCATGGCGGCAACCTATGTTTGGGGTGATCTGGATGCCGTTGGGGTGCTGCTTGGTGTGGCGCTGTTCTGGTGGGTTCTGGCGACCATCTGGGTCGTCTGTTTCCCGGTGGGTTTGCCGGGTGGCGCCTCGCTGCGGGGCCGCAAGCTGCTCGTCGGGTTGCTGCTGTTGCTGCCGGCGTGGCTGGCGCTGATCACGCTACACGGTTCCGCCGAAGGACCCCGTTGGGTCCTTTTGTTACTGGTCATGATCTGGCTTGCCGATGCCGGCGCCTATTATGCCGGACGCCGCTTCGGCCGGCGCAAACTGGCGCCGCAGGTCAGCCCGGGCAAAACCTGGGCGGGCTTCTGGGGGGGCTTGGCGGCCGGTCTCGCTGCTGGATTGCTCGGTCCGCTGTTGCTGCGGCTGGAAATGCCAGCGCTGGGCGCGTACGCCCTGACTTGCCTGGTGACTGTTGCCGGGTCCGTGGTAGGCGACCTCACGGTCAGCATGTTCAAGCGCCAGATGGGCGTCAAGGATACCGGCCATCTCTTGCCCGGCCATGGCGGGATTCTGGACCGTATCGACAGTCTGACCGCTGCAGCACCGATTTTCACCTGGGGTCTGGGGCGGGCACAGGGATGGCTGTGACGGGACTGTGCATTCTGGGCGCGACGGGGAGCGTGGGGTGCAGCACGTTGGATGTGGTGGCTCGCCACCCCGACCGGTTTCGGGTGGTGGCGCTGACCGCGCAGCGGCAAGTGGAACGGTTGCTGGCGCAATGTCGCCAGTTCGATCCCATGGTGGCGGTGGTTGGAGATGCGACCGCGGCGCGGTGGCTGCAGCAGGAGCTGGCCGCTGGTGGGATCAAAACAGCGGTCTTGCATGGCCCGGATGGGCTGAGTCAGGCCGCGGCCCTGCCCGAGGTGAGCACGGTGATGGCCGCCATCGTCGGGGGTGCCGGCTTGATGCCGACGCTGAGTGCAGTGCGCGCCGGCAAGACCGTATTGCTCGCCAACAAGGAATCGTTGGTCATGGGCGGCAGCCTCTTCATGGATGAAGTGCGGCGCTACGGCGCGCGCCTCATTCCGATCGACAGCGAGCACAATGCCATCTTCCAG
>DQBD01000215.1:13009-13253 GCA_003526065.1 Gammaproteobacteria bacterium
TCGACAGCGAGCACAATGCCATTTTTCAATGCCTGCCGCAGGATTCCTCGGTTGGCCTCGATCCGGATGGCGTGCGTCGCGTGCTCCTGACGGCGTCGGGTGGTCCATTTCGGCAGCTTGCGGCAGAGGCGCTGGCGCATGTCACGCCCGAGGCGGCTTGCGCACATCCCAACTGGGTGATGGGACGCAAGATCTCGGTCGATTCGGCGACCTTGATGAACAAGGGGTTGGAGGTGATCGAGGC
>DQBD01000198.1:0-789 GCA_003526065.1 Gammaproteobacteria bacterium
CTGCTGCGGGCAGATGAAGTGGATGTGCGCGTCGATGCCGCCGGCGGTGGCGATCATCCCCTCGCCGGCGATCACCTCGGTGCCGGGACCG
This sequence comes from Gammaproteobacteria bacterium, assembly GCA_003526065.1. The sequence continues at coordinate 92 of DQBD01000198.1, forward strand.
ACGATGAGCGTCACGCCCGGCTGCACGTCCGGGTTGCCGGCCTTGCCGATGCCGACGATGCGCCCGCCGCGGATGCCGATGTCGGCCTTGACCACGCCCCAGTGATCCAGGATGAGCGCGTTGGTGATGACGGTGTCGAGCGCGCCGTCGGCGCGGCTGGTCTGGGCCTGGCCCATGCCGTCGCGGATCACCTTGCCGCCGCCGAATTTCACCTCCTCGCCATAGACGGTGAAGTCGCGCTCGACCTCGATCCACAGCTCGGTGTCGCCCAGACGGACGCGGTCACCGGTGGTCGGGCCGAACATCTCGGCATAGGCGCGGCGGTCGATGCGGCTCATGGCTGACCTCCGAGATTCCCCATCACCTCGCCGCGAAAGCCCCACACGGCGCGTGCGCCGACGTAGGCCACCAGGCGCACCTCGCGGCTCTGGCCGGGCTCGAAGCGCACCGCCGTGCCGGCGGGGATGTCGAGCCGCATGCCGCGCGCGGCGGCGCGGTCGAAACGCAGCGCCGGGTTGGTCTCGGCGAAGTGGTAGTGCGAGCCGACCTGAATAGGCCGGTCGCCCGTGTTGGCGACGCTCAGGGTCACCACCGGCCGGCCGGCGTTCAGTTCCAGCTCGCCGGGGGCGGTGTCGAGTTCTCCGGGGATCATCGGGCGCTCCTTCAGACGATGGGCTCGTGGACGGTGACCAGCTTGG
>DQBD01000198.1:967-2526 GCA_003526065.1 Gammaproteobacteria bacterium
TTGGTGCCGTCCGGGAAGGTGGCCTCCACCTGCACGTCGTGAATCATCTCCGGCACACCGTCCATCACGTCGTCCCGCGTCAGCAGCGTGCGGCCGTGGTCCATGAGTTCGGCCACGGTGCGGCCGTCGCGGGCGCCTTCGAGAATCGCCGCGCTGATGTAGGCCACGGCTTCCGGGTAGTTCAGTTTCAGGCCGCGCGCCTTGCGCCGCTCGGCCAGCAGTGCGGCCGTGAACAGCAGCAGCTTGTCTTTCTCGCGGGGGGTGAGTTCCATGAAAGCTCCTCGGTGATGAACTCAGGTGGCCCAGATGCGCGGCGGCCGCGCGGTGCGGCCAAACAGCGCCGGACGCAACACCGCCCAGGCCGCCACCAGCGCCCGCTGCACGGCCTCCGCCTGCCAACCAAGCACGCGCAATGCCAGTACCTCATCCACCGTACTGGCGCCGGCCAGCACCGCGGCATGCCCGGCCACCGCCTCACGCACGGCGGCCAGCACCCCGGCGTCCGGCAGCGGCGTTGCCAGCACGGTGGCGGTGACACAGTGGCCGCGCAGGCCGTGGCCGGCGTGCAGCAGGGCCCGGTCGTCGTACCAGGCGCGCTCCACCCACAGCGGGACGCCCCCCTGCCACACCTCCAGCGCCGTGCCGAGGGTGCCGGCGTAGGCCTCGCCGCTGTCGGGCCGACCCAGGCACTGCGCCTCCCAGCCGATGAAGCGGCCGCCCGGCGCCAGCTGCACCCGCGTCGCCACGCGTGCGTTCACGCCGGCAAAGGCGATGGTCGGCTGCGGCAGCCATTCCAGCTGCGCGCCATCGTCCACATGCAGTGACTGCGTCAGATGGGCACGGGGGCCGGCGCTGCGGTACAGCTTGTTGGCCGCCGGCGTGGTGATCAGCACGCGGCTGCCGGCTCCTGCCTGCACGGCGATGTCCAGCCGGTCACCCCCCACCACGCCGCCGGGCGGGTGCAGCAGGTACACATGACAGGCGCCGTCGGTGCCTTCCGGATAAAACGGCCGCTGCACCGCCAGCGGCCCGCTGCGCCGGCGCTGCGCCAGCACACTGCGTACCCCCTGCCGGGCAAAGGTCAGATCAAGATGCGCCTGCCAGCCGGCCGGTGCCTCAGCGTCGGCGCGAACGCGCACGCAGCCGACGCCCGAACAGCCGATACAGCCCCAGGCCGCCGATCGCCAGCACCGGCAACACCGTCCACGGGTAATGCAGCAACAGGTCGGGCAGCCCACTCAGCGGCGCATGGCCGGCATGCGCCAGCGCCGCGCCGGGCAACGCGCCGGCGATCAGCGTGAACAGTCTCGATGCATGTCTCATGACAAGGCTCCCTTGATACATACCGTTACGACCTGAAGTGTTCGAAGCTGTGGGTGACGGCACCGACCGGCGGGTGACACGCGCAGTCGCCCCCTGCACCGGACACGGCGGCGATACCGCCACCGCCGCGCGTATCGCGCGACCACGGCCGGGGATCCGCATCCACCACCGCCGGCCCGATCAGCGGGGTGCCGGCATGACCGTGACACAGGCGTGGGCTGGTTCCGTCTACCGGT
>DQBD01000198.1:2846-4714 GCA_003526065.1 Gammaproteobacteria bacterium
CGCGACCCCACGTTAAGCAAGCGACATGCCATGCAAGGATTCTCCCGCCCCTTTTGCGACGGCGCCCTCGCGAGGGAATTCCCGCCACCGCCCGTGACACCGGGCCACCACACAGGCCGGCCGATTCGCTCTCAGGCACCGCTCCGGCGCACAGAGCAACTCACCGCACCACACTGGTGCAATCCGCCGGCACCAGCAGCCGCAGAGAAACCGCCCCACTGACGCGCCGCCCTGTCAGCCGGGCATCGCACCGTCACCGAAAAGGCGCGCGTGTTCCACCTTGAGGCAACGGTCCATCACCGAATCGAGCCCCGCCGCGCGGGCCAGGGCATCGGCCTCCCGATTCACGATGCCAAGCTGCTGCCACAGGCACTTCGCGCCGATGGCGATCGCCTGCTCGGCAATCGGCAGCACGTCCTGCGTGCGACGAAACACGTTCACCATGTCCACCGGATGGGGAATCCGGGCGAGGCTCGCGTAACAGCGCTCGCCGAGCACCTCCTCATAACGCGGATTCACCGGCACGATGCGGTACCCGTGGCGCTGCAGGTACGCGGCCACCCCGTAACTCGCCTTGTGGCGATCGGCCGAGAGCCCCACTACCGCAATGGTGTGGCAGTGCGTAAGAATGTGACGCAGGTTAGAAATGTCGGTGGTCATGATGCGGATGGTAACAACCCCCACCACAATCAACGCTCCGATCCGGCAGGATGTGTTGACGGAGGGGATGCATCGTTCGCAGACAATCTCGACGTTGCTACATCTCTACGCGGACGGTGCTTGCGCTTCGACTGGATCTAGATTGAGGCTCGAAACGACATGGATCTCGGCTATGGTTAAGGAGGCGCTATGAGTTTTTTTGGCGATGTTGTTGCGTTGGTAGGCGGCACCGGATTACTCCTCTTTTTTGTCGTCCTTGTTTTATTAGCGATACTGCTCCCGCTTTCCGCTTACGCTGCGCAGAAGTGGGCCTACAAGACGTATAAGGAAGCGCAAAGAATTAGTGCCACTCTTGATGAAATTGCCGACATGCTAGATGCGAACAAGCGCGCGTAAGGCACGGTGGAAACAGCGCGGCGCGCCGCGTCCGGGCAAGCCGGCTGTTACATGCAGCGAGGCCGCACCGCATTGATCAAACGCCTGACGCAATCTCTGCATCCAGCTTTGCATGTGGTCAAAGAACTGCAAATTACCGTCACCTCACGCTGGTATAGAAGGATCACCAAAAACATCAAATCGCGCGCCGGGCCGTGTGAGGAGACGCGTCAAGTACTGGTTGATGCTCGACAGGTGGCTCATGATCCCGGGCCACATCACTCTCAATGGAGAGTTTATTCGGCGGTCGTTGGAGCGTAGATATCCAGGCTAAGCTGAATGCCCCTCTCGCCTAGCGCCAACAAATTGGCGGGCGAAATATCCAGGCCCTCGTTGCTCTCGTTCATGAACCACCCGCAGAAAAGATCGACTTCAAAGCGGCGACCAAGGACTCGCCAAACCTCAAGCTTTGACGTTACTTGGCTCAACAGTTCTTCCACTTGCCCATTGACGTTTTCTGGTTCTCGGTTTCTCGCTTCCAGACGCCACAGACCGAACGTCGCAAGATGCATTCCAGATCTTGATGGTTGCCCCTTGCGCTGCGCATGAGTCGGCTGAATGCCAAGTAATTCAGAGACTTCGTCCGGTACGAGATCTACCCCAGCGACGCGAAGCGTGGCAACGGAACGCCCAACCTGTGCCATGGGACCCTCACCTAGCGAGCCGTGGACCTGTCGAAAGCATAGCGTGTCCGCGGTGGATTGATGATTCACGTGCGGCGCACAACACCAACCCCGATAAACCGGGCCAACTCACCCCCGCCCAAACGAAAA
>DQBD01000088.1:0-4843 GCA_003526065.1 Gammaproteobacteria bacterium
GCATGACCTGGTTGTGAGGCCGATCAGGCACAAGGCCAGTCCGCCGCATGGCGCGGCCCAGCCGACGGCCGGCAGCGCCGGGGCGAGGAGCGCCATCACAAGGCCACCGGCGAACCCCAACGCCAGTTCGGCAAGGCCGACCGCCATCGCGAGCACCTCCTCCTGCCCGTGACACCTGCCCGGCCGGCACCGTCAGTCCGGCGCCCGAGGCGGCCTCACAACCAGGTCATGCATCCCGTCTCGAACCGATGCGCCAACAGCGGGTGATACGGATAGGCGCGGATACGGAAATGCTGCAACCCGGTGACGCCCGGGCGCAATGCCAGGCGGTAGGTGACCGCGCCCCCCGGCAGATTCGCGTCGGGCGTCAGCGTCAGGCTGTCACGCAACACGAAGGTGCCATCCTCCTGCTGCTCGCCCAGCAGGCACTCCACAACCACGTGATCCGCCTGCAGACCGTTCAAGGCCACGTCCACGCGCAATTCCAGGGCGTCTCCGAATGCCAGCAGACGACGCCCCTCGCCGACCGTGCCGGTCGCCGGCACCAGCGTCACACCCGGCCAACGTTCGTGCACGTGCTGCTTCCATTCGGCCAGCGCCATCGCGCTGCCCGGCTCGCTCTCGATGCGCCGGCGCTGGTCACGCGCCGGCCCATACAGGCGCTGCACGTAATCCAGCACCATGCGCTCGGCGTTGAAGCGCGGCAGGATGGTGGTCATCGACGCCTTGGCCATGGCCACCCAGTCGGGCGAATAGCTGTGGCCACCGCGATCGAAATACAGCGGAATGACCTGGTGCTCGAGCAGGTCGTACAGGTCGCTGGCTTCCTGACGGTCGCGAAACGCCGGATCGAAGTCGTCGCCGTGCGGCACGATGCCCCAGCCGTTGCTGCCGTCGTAGGCCTCGGCCCACCAGCCGTCGAGCACGCTGAGGTTGACCACGCCGTTCATGGCCGCCTTCATGCCCGACGTACCGCTGGCCTCCAGCGGGTAGACAGGGTTGTTCAGCCACACGTCGACACCCGATACCAGCCGGCGCGCCAGCGCGACGTCATAGTTCTCCAGCAGCAGGATGCGGCCGATGAACTCCGGACGCAGCGACAGCTCATGGATGCGGCGGATCAGTTCCTGGCCGGGCTGGTCGTTCGGATGCGCCTTGCCGGCAAACATCACCAGCACCGGCCGCTGTGGGTCGCCGAGCAGGCGCGCCAGCCGCTCCGGGTCCTGGAACAGCAGCGTGGCGCGCTTGTAGGTGGCGAAGCGGCGACCGAAACCGAGCACCAGCGCATCGCCGGTGTCCTCGCGCAGGTAGCGCGTCAGGCGGCGCAGCTGCGCCTCGGCCATGCCGGCCCGGCGGTGCTGGGCGATCAGTCGCCGCCGCACCACCTGCAACAACAGCGTCTTGAGTTCCTGGCGCAGACTCCAGAAGCGGTGATCCGGCACGTCGCGCAGGCACTCCCAGTACTCGCAGTCGGTCAGCGAGCCGCGCCAGTCCGAGAAGCGCACGTCGAACAGGTTCGACCACTCCTGCGCCAGGAAGGTACTGGCGTGCACACCGTTGGTGACGTGGGTGATCGGGTTCTCCTCGGCCGGCACATCAGGCCAGATGTACTGCTCCATGCGCGAGGCAACCTGCCCATGAATCTGACTGACGCCGTTGTGAAAGCGCGTGCCGCGCAGGGCCATCGCGGTCATGTTGAAACTGCCCGCGTTCTGCGGCGAGTAACCGTACGTGCGCAGGGCCTCCACGCTCAGGCCGAGGCCCCGGGCATAGTCCGTGAAGTACCGGTCGAACAGCCCCGCGTCGAAAATGTCGTGCCCGGCCGCCACCGGCGTGTGCGTGGTGAACACCGTGTTGGCCGCCACCCGCTCCAGGGCGGCGACGAAATTCTCGCCCTCCGCCACCTGCTCGCGACAGCGTTCGAGAATCTGGAACGCCGCGTGGCCCTCGTTGATGTGCCACACCGTGGCCCGCAGGCCGAGTGCCCGCAGCGCCCGCACGCCGCCGATGCCGAGCACGATCTCCTGCTGCATGCGCCACTCGCGGTCACCGCCGTACAGCTGGTAGGTCAGCGCCCGGTCGGCGGCCGCGTTGTCCGGCAAATCGGAATCGAGCAGGTACAGGTCGATATGCCCTACCTTGGCGCGCCATACCTGCAGCGACACATCGCGGCCGGGCAGCTGCACGGTCACGCGCACCGGTTCGCCGTCGCCGTTCAGCGCCGGAGTCACCGGCAGATCCTCGATCAGGTGCGGGCGATACACCGCCTGCTGCTGACCGCGCCCGTCGATGACCTGCGTGAAGTAACCCTGCCGGTACAGCAACCCCACCGCCACGAACGGCAGACCCAGGTCGCTGGCCGCCTTGCAGTGGTCGCCGGCCAGAATGCCCAGCCCACCGGAGTAGATCGGCAGGCTCTCGTGCAGGCCGTACTCGGCGCAGAAATAGGCCACCAGGTCGGTCTGTGGATCAAAGCGGCCGACCAGCTCCGAACGCACCGCCGTCTGCATGTAGATGTCGTAACCGGACAGCGCGCGGCTGTATTCCTCCAGGTAGCCGCGATCCTGGGCCGCCTCGTCCAGCGCCTGTTGCGACACGCGCCGCAGAAACACCTTGGGATTGTGGCCACAGGCCCGCCACAGACCGCCATCCAGCCGCGCAAACAGCGCCCGCACACGCCGATCCCAGGAGTACACCAGGTCACCGGCGAGTTCCTCCAGACGCCTCAGACGGACCGGGATGCGTGGCTGTACTTCTAGCGTGAACGTGGTTTGGGTCATGGCAAGCTTTCCCGCTCTGGTATCAGGGACACCGCTTTGCCAGCACTCCGCGTGCCAACCGGTGTTGGTACTGCGTGCCTCAGCCAGTCGCCGGCCGGGCACGCACCGTCACGGTACCGATATCGGAGAAGCGTGTCTGTGCCGTGTCACCCGGGTGCAGCGGAAACTGGCGCGTGAACGACCCGCTCATCACGTACTGGCCGGCCTCCAGCCCGCGCCCGTACTCGGCCAGCTTGTTGGCCAGCCAGGCCAGCGAGGCGTAGGGGTCGCCCATCACCGCGTCACCGGTGGCCTGCGCCACCTCGGCGCCGTTGATGTCCACCGCACAGCGCACCGCCGCCAGGTCGGCATCGGCGGTCAGCGGCGCCTCAGGCCCGATCACGAACGCCCGCTGCTGCACGTTGTCCGCCACCGCCACCGCCAGCTGGGCGCTGAAGTCACCCCGGTTCTCGACCAGTTCCATGGCCGGGTGGCAGCCGCTGACCGCCGCGCGCGCCTGCGCCACGTCCACGTTCGGGCCGCGCAGCGGCTGAGCCAGGCGCAGGCACAGTTCGTTCTCGAACCCGGTGCCCTGCCAATCGGACAGGTCCAGTTCCACGCCGCTGTCGAGGCGGCCCTCCTCCAGCAGGTAGCCGAACACCGGCTCGTGCACGCGGAACTGCTCGCGGATGGCCGCCGCGGTGAGGCCCACCTTCCAGCCCACCTGCCGCGCACCGGCCGCCACGGCCTTGTCCAGCAGCCCCAGCTGCACCTGACAGGCCTGATCCAGGGTCAGCCTGTCGAACCACTGCGGCGGGTAGTACACACCCTGCTGCCGGCTGGCCCAGAAATCCTCGACGATGTTCTCGATGTTCATGATTCCCCTCACACCACGGCGCGCAGCTGACCGCCGTCCACCGGCAGGCTGAGGCCGGTCAGGAAAGCCGCCCGCTCGGACGCCAGAAACGCCACCAGATCACCCATCTCCCGCGGCCGGCCCAGGCGCTTCATCGGCACCCGCTCGGCGCGCAGATCCAGCTCGCGATCCGGATCGCGGCCGAAGTGCTTGGCCTGCATGGCCGCCACCTGGCCCAGGCGTTCGGTGTGAATGGATCCGGGCAGCACGTTGTTCACGGTGATGCCGTCCGCCGCCACCTGCTCGGCCAGGTAGCGCGCGTAGGCCACCACGCCCAGGCGCGAGGTGGACGACAGCACCAGGTTGTCCTCGATCTGCCGCACCGACAGCGCCAGCACGTTCACGATGCGCCCGTAGGCGTTCTCGCGCATCAGCGGCACCGCCTGACGGCACAGCCGCACCACGTTCATGAAGTTCTGCTGGTAGGCCAGCAGGTACTTGTCGTCGTCCAGGTCCAGCGGCTGCCCGGGCGGCGGCCCGCCCGTGTTGGTCACCAGCACGTCAAGGCGGCTCCAGCGGTCACGCACCGCTTGCACCACCGCCTCGGCGCTGTCCGGCGCGGTCAGATCCTGCGCCAGGCTGGCCAGCTGCGCGCCCGGCACCTCGCCGGCAATGGCCGCCACGGCCTCTTGCAGCCGCTCTTCGCTGCGCGCCACCAGCATCACCTGCGCGCCTTCGGCGGCCAGACTGGCGGCGATGGCGCGCCCCATGCCCTGACTGGCGCCACACACGACGGCCACGCGTCCCTGTAAACCCAAATCCACTGCCCGTTCCTCCGGCCCATTGCGATCGGGCGCCAATGCTACCAAGGGCCCCGCGCGCGGCCGGTAAAATGCCGGCTTTTTTCGGCCTCAAAGCAGCATCGGAGCACGGCAATGTCTATTCGCATCGAACGCGACACCATGGGCGAACTCGAAGTCCCCAGCGACCGCTACTGGGGCGCCCAGACCGCGCGCAGCCTGAAGTTCTTCGCCATCGGCGGCGAACGCGAGCGCATGCCCCTGGAAGTGGTGCACGCCTTCGGCATCCTCAAGCAGGCCGCCGCCCTGACCAACGCCGAGCTGGGCCTGATGCCGCAGGACAAGGCGGACCTGATCGCCCGCGCCGCCGCCGAAGTGGCCGCCGGCAAGCTCGACGACCACTTCCCGCTGGTGGTGTGGCAGACCGG
>DQBD01000088.1:5089-8520 GCA_003526065.1 Gammaproteobacteria bacterium
TCCAAGAAGCCGGTTCACCCGAACGACGACGTCAACAAGAGCCAGTCGTCCAACGACACCTTCCCCACCGCCATGCACATCGCCGCCGCCCGCGAAGTGCACGACCGCCTGCTGCCGGCGCTGCGCCACCTGCGCGACGTGCTGGCCAAGAAGGCCGCCGAGTTCGAATCCATCATCAAGGTGGGCCGCACCCACATGATGGACGCCGTGCCGCTCACCCTCGGCCAGGAGCTGAGCGGCTACGTGCACCAGCTCAACGACGTCATCGAGGCGGTCGACAGCGCCCTGCCGCGCCTGTACCAGCTGGCCATCGGCGGCACCGCCGTGGGCACCGGCCTCAACACCCACCCGCGCTTCGCGCAGACCGTGGCCGAGCGCATCGCCGACCTCACCAGCCTGCCCTTCGTCACCGCGCCCAACAAGTTCGCCGCGCTGGCCGCGCACGACGCCATCGTCCTGATGAGCGGCGTGCTCAAGACCGCCGCCGCCGTGTGCATGAAGGTCGGCAACGACTTCCGCCTGCTCGGCTCCGGCCCGCGCTGCGGCATCGGCGAGCTGTACCTGCCCGAGAACGAGCCGGGCAGCTCCATCATGCCCGGCAAGGTCAACCCGACCCAGTCCGAGGCACTCACCATGGTCGCCGCGCAGGTGTTCGGCAACGACGTTGCCATCAACTTCGGCGGCGCCAGCGGCCACCTGGAACTGAACGTGTTCAAGCCGCTCATGATCCGCAACCTGCTGCAGTCCGTGCGCCTGCTCAGCGACGCCGGCCGCTCCTTCGCCGACCACTGCGCCGCCGGCACCGTGGCCAACGAAACGCAGATTGCCGAATACCTCGACCGCAACCTCATGCTGGTCACGGCGCTGAACCCGCACATCGGCTACGACAACGCCGCCAAGGCCGCCAAGAAGGCCCACACCGAAAACCTGACCCTCAAGGAATCGGTGGTGGCGCTCGGCCTGCTGAGCGCGGAAGACTTCGACCGCCTGATCCGTCCGGCGGACATGCTGGGACCTGGCTGAACAGTCGGGCCCATACCGCTGACACCGCGTGGGGCGGATACCGTTCCGCCCCACGCCATCTCCGGACCTTCGGCCTGGCGCGTCAACGCGAACGGCCTACACTGCTGGCACGCCGCGCCGGCCGCCGGTAGACGGCCCCTACCCGGCCCGGCGTGCGTCATGACGCGCCCAACGCTCTGCCACGGCGATCGTCATCATTTACGTGTACCCGCAATGAAACGGGCTGCACCCCCCGTTCCACTCGCCCGGCGAGAAGACGCAGGCAGTTCACCGGCACCGCCCGACTGACAATCCCACCACACGCCCCCTCGACATGACACTGACCAACCTGCTGATCCGCTTCACCGGCCTGTACCTGCTTTGCCTGTTCGTGGTCGGGGTGGCGCTGCATTACGCCGGAATGAGCGGCGGCGGCGTCGTGAACACGGCCATCCTGATGGGCTGCGTGGTGTGGGTCTGCCATGCGTTTGGCCGCCGGAACGGACGCTATCTTTCGGGTGCGCAGAAGGCAGTGGTGGTCGTTGGCGTCACCGCCATCAACTTTTTTCTGCAGATCCTGGTCGTCGCGATGGCGACCTCGCTGCAGCCGCCAACCGCAGGGGCGGGCCTGGGCATCGTGGTCCTGGGGGTGGGCGTGGTCTCACTCATCCACGCGGTGGGCGTGTACGCAATGATCTGGGCGGTGGGACGCGCGCTGGCCAGGCAGGGCATTGCCAGCCCCTAGGCCCCATCCGGCGCCTGGGAACACGCCTCAACTCGCTGCGCCTGCCCGGTACACTGCCCGACGCGCCTGAGCCCTCGCGAGCCCCGTATGTACAGTGACGAAGAACTCGACAGCGCCGTCGCCGCCCAGGTGCTGAGCGCACAGTCGGCCGATGCCTTTCGCGCGTTCGTTGCCGAGCGGCGGCACACGACGATCAAGGACGAGGAAAGCTTTCGGCTGCTCACGGGCTTCAACGACATCTTCGTGGTCATCGCCATCGGCCTGCTGCTGGTGTCGCTCGGCGGGCTCGGCGGCACCCTGGCGGCCGGTGCGGGGGCGCTGCTGGTGGCTGTGGCGGCCTGGCTCCTGGCCGAGTACTTCACCCGCCGGCGGCGCATGGCGCTGCCGTCCATCGTGCTGCTGCTGGCCTTTGTGGGCGGGGTGTTTGGCGCCACGCTGGCGGCGCTCGAAGGCAGCGATCCGGCGCCCATCTTTGCCAGTGCCGCGTCGGCGCTGGCGGCCTGGGTGCACTGGCAGCGCTTTCGGGTGCCCATCACGGTGGCGGCAGGTGCCGCGGCGGTGGTGGCGATTGGCGTTTCCACGCTGCTGAGCGCCATCCCCGGCGGTGAGCACTGGCTGTTGCCGCTGATGTTCTGCGCCGGGCTGCTGGTGTTCGGCTACGCCCTGCGCTGGGATCTGTCGGACCGGGATCGCCGGACCCGACGGTCCGACGTGGCCTTCTGGCTGCACCTGCTGGCCGCACCGCTGCTGGTGCACCCGGTGTTCGGCGCCATGCAGCGGCTGGACGATCACGCGCTGGCGCAGACCCTGCTGGTGCTGGGCGTGTACGTGGCGCTGGGCGTGGTCTCGCTGGCCATCAACCGCCGGGCGCTGATGGTGTCCGCGCTCAGTTATGTGCTGTTTGCCTTCACCGCGCTGCTGCGCGAATCCGGCGTGGTGAGCCTGAGTTTCACGCTCACGGCGCTGGTCATCGGCTCTGCCCTGCTGCTGCTGTCCGCGTTCTGGCATCCGTGCCGCGCGGCGGTACTGCAGTGGCTGCCCAGCGCGCGGCGCCTGGGGTGAACTGTGGTGCGCTGACCCGGTGCGAAGCGCCGGCATGCGTACCGTTGCACTGCGTCGAACCGCTCACCGGAACTGACCGCCCATGCAACCCCGAATCAGCATGATCACCCTCGGCGTGAGGGATCTGGCCGCCGCCGTTGCGTTCTACGAACGCGGCCTCGGGCTGCCGCGCATGCCGTCGCCACCCGAAGTCGCGTTCTTCACGCTGAACGGAACCTGGCTCGGCCTGTATGACCGCCAGGCGCTGGCCGAGGATGCCCAGGTACCCGCCGCGGGCAGCGGCTTCGGGGGGTTCACGCTGTCACACAACGTCGATTCGCGGGACGCGGTGGACGCGCTGCTGCGTCAGGCGCTGCTCGCCGGCGCCATTTTGGCGAAACCGGCGCAGGCGACCGCCTGGGGTGGCTACAGTGGTTACTTCAAGGACCTCGACGGACACCTGTGGGAGATTGCCCACAATCCGCTGTTCTGGGTCGGCCCGACCGACTGATCCACGCCCCGTCCGCATGGCCCTTCGCCCCCTGCGGCGAACGCACCGCCACGGCGTCCACGCCCACGCCCCGCAACACTAAGCCGGCCTGCCTTTCTTCGGATGCGCCGCCACCAGCGCCTGCTGGGCGGC
>DQBD01000148.1:0-1051 GCA_003526065.1 Gammaproteobacteria bacterium
CGGCGGAACTGGCCATCGTCGAGATGGGCATCACCTTCACGGTGTACTCGGAAGGGCAGAACATCGATCGCGCCTGGCCGTTCGACATCATCCCGCGCGTCATCCCCGCCTCCGAATGGGCGCACATCGAGCGCGGCCTGACACAGCGTCTGACGGCGCTCAACCATTTCATCGACGACATCTACGGCGACCAGCGGATCATCCGCGACAAGGTGTTCCCGGCCGAGGTGCTGGCCCAATCCGTGAACTTTCGCCCGCAGTGCGTCGGCGTGCGCCCGGCCTACGGCGTGTGGGCGCACATCTGCGGCAGCGACCTGGTGCGCGACGCCGACGGCACCGTGTACGTGCTCGAGGACAACCTGCGCGTGCCGTCCGGCGTGTCGTACATGCTCGAGAACCGCGTGGTCATGAAACGCGTGTTCCCGGAGCTGTTCGAGAACCAGGCCATCGCGCCGGTAGACGCCTACCCGACCCAGCTGTTCGACACCCTGGCCGCCATCTCGCCGCGGCCGCTGGACTACCCGCAGGTGGCCGTACTGACGCCGGGCATCTACAACTCGGCCTATTTCGAACACGCCTTCCTGGCCCAGCGCATGGGCGCGGAGCTGGTGGAAGGCAGCGATCTGACGGTCGGTGACGATGACTGCGTCTACATGCGCACCATCGAGGGTCTGGAACGGGTCGATGTCATCTACCGCCGCGTCGACGACCTGTTCCTGGACCCCGAGGTGTTCCGTGCCGACTCCACGCTGGGCGTGCCCGGCCTGATGCGCGCCTGGCAGGCGGGCAAGGTCGCGCTGGCCAACGCCCCCGGCGCCGGCGTGGCCGACGACAAGGTGGTGTACGCCTACGTGCCGGACATGATCCGCTACTACCTGGGCGAGGAACCGATCATCCCCAACGTGCCCACCTACCTGTGTCATGAGCCGAAATCACTCGAGTACGTGCTCGAGCACCTGGACACACTGGTCGTGAAGCCGGCCAACGAATCGGGGGGTTATGGCCTGCTGATCGGCCCGCAGGCAAGCCGCCGGGAACGCGCCGAGTTCGC
>DQBD01000148.1:1385-3605 GCA_003526065.1 Gammaproteobacteria bacterium
CACGTGGACCTGCGCCCGTTCATCCTGCAAGCCGACAAGACCCACGTCACCGCCGGTGGCCTGACGCGCGTGGCGCTGCGCAAGGGGTCGCTGGTGGTCAACTCCTCGCAGGGTGGCGGCAGCAAGGACACCTGGATCGTCGCCGAGGCGCAGGACTGATGCTGTCGCGCGTCGCCGAACGGGTGTACTGGACCGCCCGCTATCTGGAACGGGCCGAAAACACCGCCCGCCTGGTGGGTGTCTACGCCAACCTGCTGCTGGACCTGCCCAAGGGCTACACCGTCGGCTGGCACACGCTGATCGGCATCACCGGCAGCGAGGAACCATTCGGCGAGCATTACGAGCAGGCCGACGAGCGCAGCGTGGTGCGCTTTCTGCTCACCGATGCGGCCAATCCGTCATCGGTGCTTTCGGCGCTGGCCGGCGCCCGCGAGAACGTGCGCACCACCCGCGACCTGTTTCCGGCCGAGGCCTGGGAAGCGGTCAACGAGCTGCACCTGTTCGCGCGCCACCACGCGCAGGGCGGCATCAACCGCAACCAGCGCCACGAGTACCTGTCGCACATCGTCTATGGCTGCCAGCAGCTGACCGGCCAGCTGGCCGGCACCATGAGCCACGACGACGCCTACGATTTCGTGCGCCTGGGCCGTGACCTGGAACGGGCCGACATGACCACGCGCATCCTCGACGTCGGCGTGGCGACGCTGCAGGAACAGGACGACACCGCGGCACCGCTGCTGTCGACGCTGTGGATCAACGTGCTGCGCTCGCTGTCCGCCTACCAGATGTACCGGCGCCATGTTCGCGCCTCGGTCAACGGCCGCGACGTGGCCACCTTCCTGCTGCGCGACGCCCAGTTCCCGCGCGCCGTGCGCTACTGCGTGGACGAACTGGAAACGGCGCTGGCCCGCCTGCCGCGCGGCGAGACACCGCTGCGCGCCATCGCCCGCATCAGCCGCCTGCTGACCGAGACCGATCCCAAGGCCATCGACCGCGAGCAGCTGCACCACTTCATCGACGACCTGCAGCTCGAACTCGGCCAGCTGCACGCCGCGATCGCGCAGACCTGGTTCCCCGCCCCGCCACCCCCCGAGTAAACCCCATGGCCATCCGCGTCGCCCTCGAGCACCACACCGAGTACCGCTTCGACCGACCGGTGGCCATACACCCGCACCTGCTGCGGCTGCGTCCGGCGCCACACAGCCGCACGCCCATCGGCGCCTACAGCCTGCGTGTGGAACCGGCCGAGCATTTCATCAACTGGCAGCAGGACCCGTTCGGCAACTACCTGGCGCGGCTGGTGTTCCCCAAACCGGCGCGGCGACTGGCGATCACGGTGGAAGTGATCGCCGAGCTGGCCACCATCAACCCGTTCGACTTCTTCGTCGAGGATTACGCCGGCAAGTACCCGTTCGTCTACCCGCCCGGGCTGCGCACCGAACTGGCGCCGTACCTGGTTGCCGGCGAGAACGGCCCGCTGCTGGCCCAGCGGCTGGCCCAGATCAGCCGCCAGCCGCGGCCGATCGTCGACTTCCTGGTCGAGATCAACCAGCGCCTGCAGCAGGATGTCGCCTACAGCGTGCGCATGGAGCCGGGGGTGCAGACCTGCGAGCAGACGCTTACGCGGCGCATCGGCTCGTGCCGCGATACAGGCTGGCTGCTGGTGCAGATCCTGCGCCATCTGGGCCTGGCGGCGCGCTTCGTGTCCGGCTACCTGGTGCAGCTGGCACCGGACGTCAAATCCCTGGACGGCCCATCCGGACCCGAGCAGGACTTCACCGACCTGCACGCCTGGGCCGAGGTGTACGTGCCCGGCGCCGGCTGGCTGGGACTGGACCCGACCTCCGGCCTGTTCGCCGGCGAGGGTCACATCCCGCTGGCCTGTACCGCCGAGCCGGCCAGCGCGGCACCGGTCACCGGCAGCACCGACCGCTGCGAGGTGGCGTTCCACTTCCACAACACCGTCACGCGCATTCACGAGGACCCGCGCGTCACCCGGCCCTACAGCGAACATCAATGGGCCGCCATGCAGGCACTCGGCCGGCAGGTCGACGCGGACCTGCTCGCCGGCGACGTGCGCCTGACCCAGGGTGGCGAGCCGACCTTCGTGTCCGTCGACGACATGGACGGTGCCGAGTGGACCGTCGCCGCCGACGGCCCGCACAAGCGCGAGCGCGCGCGCGACCTGATGCGCCGGCTGTGGCAGCACTTCGCCCCCGG
>DQBD01000148.1:3913-4991 GCA_003526065.1 Gammaproteobacteria bacterium
CCGGAGCTGCTGGCCGACTTCGACCGCGACTACGGCCACGGCCTGGACCAGGCGCGGCGCCTGGGCACCGCGCTGGCCGGACACCTGGGCGTGCCGGCACAGCGCTGGGTCGAGGCCTTCGAGGACACCTATTACTACCTGTGGCAGGAAGGCCAGCTGCCGACCGACGTCGATCCCCACCAGGCCGACCTCGCCGCGCCAACCGAGCGACGGCGCCTGGCGCAGCTGCTCGGCCGCGCCTGGACCGGCCGGCCGGCCTGGTACTGCCGCTGCACTGGGACCTGCGGCGACGGGCATGGCGCTCCGGCGCCTGGCCACTGCGCCGCGAGCGGCTGTACCTGCTGCCCGGCGACTCGCCGCTGGGGCTGCGCCTGCCGCTCGACAGCCTGCCCTGGCAGGCGCGGCGCGAGGAGCCGCAGCCGCCGCAGCTGTTCGAACCGCGTCCCCCGCTGGGCGACTACTACGGCGAGGTGGCACGTCGCTACAGCGCCTTTGCGCCGGACCCGGCCACGCCGGTCTACCTGGGCGACGACGACGTGCCCGAGGACGAGATCATCCACACCGCGGTGTGCATCGAGCCGCGCGACGGCCGCCTGCACGTGTTCCTGCCGCCGTTGGGCGAACTCGAGCACTACGTCGAACTGCTGGCGGCGCTCGAAGCCAGCGCCGCCGCCTGCCGGCTGCCGGTGGTGATCGAAGGCTACGACCCCCCCCGCGACGGCCGCCTGGAACGGCTCATGGTCACCCCGGATCCGGGCGTGATCGAGGTCAACGTGCACCCCGCGCCCAGCTGGGACGCGCTGGTCGACACCACCACCACGCTGTATGCCCTGGCACGCGAGGCGCGCCTCGGCACCGAGAAGTTCATGCTCGACGGCCGCCACACCGGCACCGGCGGCGGCAACCACATCACACTCGGCGGCCCGACCCCGGCCGACAGCCCGCTGCTGCGCCGACCCGACCTGCTGCGCAGCCTGATCACCTACTGGCAGCATCACCCGGGCCTGTCGTTCCTGTTCTCGGGCCTGTTCATCGGCCCTACCAGCCAGGCACCACGGGTCGACGAGGCCCGCCACGA
>DQBD01000148.1:5312-6780 GCA_003526065.1 Gammaproteobacteria bacterium
CTGCTGCGCAACCTGCTGGTGGACCTGACCGGCAACACGCACCGCGCCGAGTTCTGCATCGACAAGCTGTACGCCCCCGGCAGCGCCAGCGGCCGGCTCGGCCTGCTCGAACTGCGCGCGTTCGAAATGCCACCGCATGCCCACATGGCGCTGTTCCAGGCGCTGCTGCTGCGCGCCCTGGTGGCACGCTTCTGGCGTCTGGCGTATCGCCAGCCCCTGGCGCGCTGGGGCAGCGGCCTGCACGACCGCTTCATGCTGCCGCACTACGTCGCCGCCGATCTGCGCAGCGTGCTGGCCGAACTGCGCGAGGCCGGCTACCCGTTCCAGGACGACTGGCTGGACCCGTTCGTCGAGTTCCGCTTCCCGCACTACGGCACCGTGCAGGTGGGCGACCTCGCGCTCGAACTGCGCGCCGCCCTGGAGCCCTGGCACGTGATGGGCGAGGAAACCACCGCCGGCGGCACCGCCCGTTACGTCGACTCCTCGGTCGAGCGCCTGCAGGTGCGCCTCAGCGGCACCGCCGACGGCCGCTATGTCGTGGCCTGCAACGGCCGAAAGGTGCCGCTGCAGGCCACCGGCACACACGGCGAACAGGTCGCCGGCGTGCGCTACCGGGCCTGGAATCCGCCCTCGGCGCTGCATCCGACCATCGGCCCGCACACACCACTGGTGTTCGATATCATCGACACGTGGAACGGCCGTGCCGTGGGCGGCTGCACCTACCACGTGGCGCACCCCGGCGGGCGCAACTACGAAACCTTCCCGGTCAACGCCTATGAAGCCGAGGGGCGCCGCATCATGCGTTTCTGGAATTACGGCCACACCGCGGGCGCCATCGTGCCACCGCCGCCGGTGGCGGCACTGGGCCGGTTCCTGCCCGAAGGCAGCCTGCCGGCACCGCTGACGCCGCCGACCGAAGCGGTCAACACCGACTACCCGCACACGCTGGACCTGCGCCGACAGCCGCGCTGAGGCGGCCGTCGCACCTGCTGACATGCCGACGCCGCCGAGCGAACTGGCCGCCTCGCTTGCCGAGTGGAGCGGCCTGCCGGACGACACCCGCCACCCGCAGCGGGCCCGCCTGACCCAGGCCCTGGAAGCACTCGGCCCGCAGGCCCTGGGCAACCGCGCCCAAGAGGCGCGGCGCCTGCTGCACGAAACCGGCACCAGCTACAACGTCTATGGCATGGCCGACGGCGCCCGGCGCCCGTGGACACTGGACGTCGTACCCCTGCTGATCGGCAGCGACGACTGGGCCGCCATCGAGGCCGGCCTGGCCCAGCGCGCGGAACTGCTGAACCTGCTGCTGACCGACCTGTACGGCCCGCGCGAGACGCTGCGCCGCGGCCTGCTGCCACCGGCGCTGGTGTTCGGCCATGGCGGCTTTCTGCGCCCGTGCCAGGACATCCGCCTGCCCTCCGCCCACCAGCTGCCGCTGTACGCCGCCGACCTAGATCGGAAGAGCACA
>DQBD01000148.1:6975-7148 GCA_003526065.1 Gammaproteobacteria bacterium
TGCCGCTGTACGCCGCCGACCTGGTGCGCGACTGCAACGGCCGCACCTGGGTGCTGGCCGATCGCACCCAGTCACCGTCCGGCATCGGCTACGCCTTGGAGAACCGCCGCGTCACCGCGCGCGTGCTGCCGAGCCTGTACCGCGACGCGGCGGCCCACCGGCAGGAGCCGTTC
>DQBD01000177.1:0-450 GCA_003526065.1 Gammaproteobacteria bacterium
ACACCCAGTGCGATTCGCTGCTGATCGGCAGCCGCTGCGGCGCGCACACGTTTCCCTACATCGAGGTGCAGGAACCGAGCGCCACCGTCGAGCACGAGGCCACCACCTCGAAGATCGGCGAAGACCAGCTGTTCTACTGCCGCCAGCGCGGCATCGGCGAGGAAGAGGCCGTCTCGATGATCGTCAACGGCTTCTGCAAGGAAGTCTTCAAGGAACTGCCGATGGAGTTCGCCGTCGAGGTGCAGCGCCTGTTGGGCGTCAGCCTCGAAGGCAGCGTCGGCTGACCCTCAAACCCGAGTTCATCATGCCTGCAATGCTAGAAATCAAAGGCCTGCGCGTCGCCGTCGACGGCAAGGAAATCCTGCGCGGTCTGGACCTGACCCTGAACGCCGGCGAGGTCCACGCCGTCATGGGACCAAACGGCTCCGGCAAGAGCACGCTGGCCAACGT
>DQBD01000177.1:725-5571 GCA_003526065.1 Gammaproteobacteria bacterium
CTGGCCGGCCGTGACGGCTACGAAGTGCTGGCCGGCACCGTCACTTACCAGGGACAGGACCTGCTGGCGCAAGCGCCAGAGGAACGCGCCCGCGCCGGCGTGTTTCTCGGCTTCCAGTACCCGGTCGAGATCCCGGGGCTGTCGACGGCCGTGTTCCTGCGCGCGGCGGTCAACGCCCGGCGTCAACACCGTGGCGAGGAAGAGTTCGACGCCATGGACTTCCTTACCGTGGTCAAGGGCCGGATGAAGGAACTGGGCATCCGCGAGGACTTCCTGCAACGGGCCATCAACGAGGGCTTCTCCGGCGGCGAGAAGAAGCGTGCCGAAATCTTCCAGATGGCGTTGCTGGAACCGGAACTGGTGCTGCTCGACGAGATCGACTCCGGTCTCGACATCGACGCCCTGAAAATCGTCTCGGACGGCATCAACCGCCTGCGCGCCCCCGACCGGGCCATGCTCCTGGTCACCCACTACCGGCGCCTGCTCGACTACGTGCCGCCCGACCGCGTGCACGTGCTTTCGGGCGGACAGATCGTGCGCTCCGGTGGCCCCGAACTGGCCGGCGAACTGGAACAGAGCGGCTACGGCTGGCTGCACGAGGAGGCCGCCCCGGCATGAGCGCACTGGCTCACTGGCAGGCACAGCACGCGCGCCTACAGGCCGATACGCAGACGGCGCCCTGGCTGCGCGAGTTGCGCGCGTCCGCCTGGCAAAACTTCGAATCGCAGGGCCTGCCCGGACGGCGCGACGAGGACTGGAAATACACCCGCCTGGCCACCCTCGAACGGGCACAGCCGCAGGCCGCGGCCGCCCCGCAGGCGGCACCGGACGGACTGCCCGATGGCTGCCGGCTGGTGTTCGTGGGCGGCCGGCTGGTGGCTCCCTGGTCGCAGCTACCGACCGACGACGGCGTGCAGGTGGTGCGCCTGGCTGACGCACTGGCGACCGGCGGCGATGCGCTGCGCGGCCAGTTGCGGGTCGACGACGCCGCCGGCCCGGCACGGGTCTTTGCCACCCTCAACCAGGCACTGTTCGAGGACGGCATGTGGCTGCGCCTGGCGCCCGGCGCGCAACTGACGCAGCCGCTGCACATCGTGCACCTGGGCGGCGCCGACAACGCCTCGGCCCATCTGCGCCTGCTGCTGGAGCTCGGCGAACAGGCCGAGGCACTGGTGGTGGAGCACTACCTCGGCACCACCGACACCGCCTACCACGTCAACGTCCTGGCACAGGCACAGCTTGCCGCCGGCGCACGACTGCGGCATGTAAAAGTGCTCCGCGAGGGCCCGGCGGCCGTCCACATCGGCGATCTTCGGGTGCACCTGGGCCGCGACGCCCGCTTCGACACCCACGCGCTGGCCGCCGGCGGCGGCCTGCTGCGACAGGACATCGACGTGCTGCTGCAGGCGCCGGGCGCCGAGTGCAGCCT
Organism: Gammaproteobacteria bacterium; assembly: GCA_003526065.1. The sequence goes on from DQBD01000177.1 coordinate 2,155, forward strand.
GCGCGGCCTGTACACCGCCGGCAACGGCGAGCATGTCGACTTCCATACCCGCATCGACCACCAGGCCCCGCACTGCCGCAGCGAGGAGGTGTTCAAGGGTCTGGCCGGTGGCAACGGCCGCGCCGTGTTCAACGGCCGCGTGCACGTCCACCCCGGCGCCGAAAAGACCGACTCGGCCATGACCTGCGCCAACCTGCTGCTGTCGCGCAAGGCGGAAATCGATGCCAAGCCGGAACTCGAGATCTACGCCGATGACGTCAAGTGCAGCCACGGCGCCACGGTCGGCCAGCTCGACGAGGCGCAGCTGTTTTACCTGCGCACCCGCGGCATCGACGAGGCGACCGCCCGCGGCCTGCTGATGGCCGCCTTTGCGCGCGACGCGCTCAGCGGACTCGACCCGCGCCTCGAAGCGGCGATCGACAGGCTGCTCGAACCGCGCCTGGCGCAGCTGTGACGGACACGCACTCATGAATATCGCAACCTATGCCGCCCATCGGCAGGATTTCCCGGCCGCCCGCCTGCGCGCCGACTTCCCCATCCTCCAGCGCAGCGTGCGCGGGCACCCGCTCGCCTACCTGGACAATGCCGCCACCACCCAGAAGCCGCAGGCGGTCATCGACAGCGAATCGGCCTATTACCGCGAGATCAACGCCAACATCCACCGCGGCGTGCACTGGCTGTCCGAGCAGGCCACGCTCGCCCACGAGAACGCGCGCGAACGTGTACGGGAATTCATCAATGCCCGCGAGACGGCCGAAATCGTGTTCGTGCGCGGCACCACGGAAGCCATCAACCTGGTCGCGCAGAGCTACGGCCGTGCCAACCTCGGCCCCGGCGACGAGATCCTGATCACCGGGCTCGAACACCACTCCAACATCGTGCCGTGGCAGCTGCTGTGCCAGCAGACCGGCGCCGTGCTGAAAGTCGCCGAAATCGACGACACCGGCACCGTGCGCATGGAACAGTTCGAACGCCTGCTCGGCGAACGGACCCGCCTGGTCGCCGTGGCGCACGTGTCGAACGCGCTCGGCACCATCAACCCGGTGCGCGAGATGATCGACCTGGCGCACGCCCGCGGCGTACCGGTACTGGTCGACGGCGCCCAGGCAGTGGCCCACACGCCGGTCGACGTGCAGGCGCTGGGTTGTGATTTCTATGCGTTTTCCGGACACAAGCTGTACGCGCCAACCGGCATCGGCGTGCTGTACGGCCGGCGCGCGCTGCTCGAGGCCATGCCGCCATGGCAGGGCGGCGGCGACATGATCCGCACCGTCAGCTTCCAGGGCAGCACCTGGAACGACCTGCCGCACAAGTTCGAGGCAGGCACGCCCCACATCGCCGGTGCCATCGGCCTGGGCGCGGCCATCACCTACATGCAACAGGTCGGCGTGCACAACGTCGCGGCCTACGAGCACGAGTTGCTGGACTACGGTACGCAGCTGCTGACGCAGATTCCGGGGCTTCGCATGATCGGCACGGCGCAGAACAAGGCAGGCATCCTGTCGTTCGTGGTCGACGGCCTGCACGCGCACGACCTCGGCACCGTGCTGGACAGTCAGGGCGTGGCCATCCGCGCGGGCCATCACTGCGCCATGCCCGTCATGGAGTACTTCGGCGTACCCGCCACCGCGCGTGCCTCGCTGGCCCTGTACAACACCCGAGAGGACCTGGACCGCCTGGCGCAGGCCCTGCACCAGGCCGTGGAGATGTTTTGCTGATGAGTGAGTTGCGCGAGCTGTATCAGGAACTGATCGTCGATCACAACAAGAACCCCCGCAACTACGGCGTGCTGGCCGATGCCAACCGCCGTGCCGAGGGCTACAACCCGCTGTGCGGCGACAAAGTCACCATCTATCTGCACCTCGACGACGATCAGGTCCGGGACGTGAGTTTCGAGGGCGCCGGCTGCGCCATCTCCATCGCCTCCGCGTCGCTGATGACGCAGGCGGTCAAAGGCAGGACAGTGGCCGAGGCCGAAGCCCTGTTCCAGGACTTCCACGCGCTTGTGACCGGCGAGAAGCCCGACTCGGAGCTGACCGAGCGCATTGGCAAGCTCGCGGTCCTGGCCGGCGTGCGCGAATTCCCGTCACGCGTGAAATGCGCCACGCTCGCCTGGCATACGATGCACAACGCGGCGCATGGTGAAGCCGCCCCAGCAAAAACCGAATGATGTCTTTTTTCTTCCCCCACATCGCGAGATCCGTGCCGTGAACGAACGCGAAACCGTCGTCCTGAGCCGCGACTGCAAGGCGCTGTTCGTGCCCCTCGGCATCCAGGTGAACGCCAAGCAAGGCACCGAGGTCACCATCCTGCAACAGCTCGGCGGCAGCTACACCGTGCTGCTGGAAGGACAGATGGCCCGCATCGATGCCAAGGACGCAGACGCCCTTGGCAAGACACGCGTGCCGCTGCCGTCCGAGAGCTTCACCGGCGCACCCACGCCTGAGGCCGTCGAGCAGCTGGTGTGGCAGCACCTTCGGACCTGTTACGACCCCGAAATCCCGGTGGACATCGTGGAACTGGGCCTTATCTACGGCTGCGAAGTACGAGAAACCGGGAAACAACGCTACCGCGTGGACGTCAAAATGACCCTGACCGCCCCTGGCTGCGGCATGGGTGACGTACTGGCCGAAGACGTCAAGGAAAAACTGCTGGCCATTCCCGGTGTCTCACAGGCCGACGTGGAGCTGGTGCTCGACCCACCGTGGACGGTGGATATGATGAGCGAGGCGGCGCGTCTGCAAACCGGGATGATGTGAGGAGTCTCCAACCATGACCATTCGACTGACCGAAGCCGCTGCCCATCGGGTGGCACAGATCCTGGCCGATCAGCAGCCGCCACGGCTGCGTCTTGGCGTGCGCAAGAGTGGCTGCTCCGGCTACGCCTACGTGGTGGAGCCTGCGGGTCAGGTCAACGACGACGACGTGCAGTTCGACGACCAGGGCGTGCGTCTGGTGGTGTCGGCCGACGCGCTGCCGATACTCGACGGCATGGAGTTGGACTACCGCAAGGAAGGTCTCAACGAAGCCTTCAAGTTCAACAACCCCAACGTCAAGGAAAGCTGCGGCTGCGGCGAAAGCTTCAGCGTATGACGCTGTGGTGCGTCACGCGCCGCGCTTGAGCTTGGCGCCGATGCGCGCCACCTTCACCACATTGCCCTGGGTCTGCACGATCTCCACCGGATAGCCGCCCAACAACAGGCTCGTGGCCGGTGTCGGGATATCTTCCAGGTGTTCCAGAATGGCACCGTTGAGGGTCTTGGCCTCGGTCACCGGCAGATCCCAGCCCATGGTGCGGTTCAGTTCGCGCACCGAGGCGCTGCCGGCGACCAGGCACGAACCGTCCGACTGGGGATGCACATCGGCCATCAAGCTGGCGGAGCCGCCCGAGAATTCGCCGATGATCTCGCCCAGGAT
>DQBD01000205.1:0-1051 GCA_003526065.1 Gammaproteobacteria bacterium
ATCATGCCCTGCTCGATGATGGCGTAGCTGCGCGGCCCCAGGCCGGTGCCAAGAAAGATATCCGTGATGTCGCGACGCCGGCAGCGGCTGCCGTTGAGGAAGTAGACCGACTGCCCGTCGCGCGCCAGTTCGCGCCGCACGGCAATCTCGGCATAACTGGCCCAGGCACCGCCCAGCGTGCCGGCGCTGTTGTCGAACACCAGTTCGACACTGGCCTTGCCGACCGGCTGGCGAACGCTGGAGCCGTTGAAAATGACATCGGCCAGCGCATCGCCCCGCAACTGCCGGGCCGAACTCTCCCCCAGCACCCAGCGTACCGCGTCGACCACGTTGGACTTGCCGCAGCCGTTGGGCCCCACCACGCCGGTCAACGGCCCTCGCAAGTGCAAGGTGGTCGGATCAACGAAGGTCTTGAAACCCGCCAGACGCAGCGTTTTCAGCTTCATGTTCGCCGCTTCGGCCGCATTTGCCGCTCTTCCCGTGGCGAACGGATAATGCGCCCCCTTCCCCGTATGACCCGGAGACTGCCGTGGCCAGGCCGCGCCCCACCCGCTCTAAATCCGCGCCCGTCGAATCGGGCAACTGCCTTGAGACCTTCCCCAACCCGCATCCCGAGCGTGACTACACGGTACGGATGCGCTGCCCGGAATTTACATGTCTGTGCCCGAAGACGGGCCAGCCGGACTTCGCCACCGTGCATATCGAGTACGTTCCGGATCGGATGTGCGTGGAACTGAAGTCCCTGAAATTATATCTGTGGTCATTCCGCGACCAGGGTGCCTTTCACGAAGCGGTCACCGGCCACATGCTGGACGACCTGGTATCGCTCATGCAGCCGCGCTTCGTGCGCGTGACGGCGGAGTTCCTGGTGCGCGGTGGCATCTATACCACCGTGGTAGCCGAACATCGCCAGCCGGACTGGCAGCCGCCAACGCCAATTACGTTGCCCTGAAAAGCAAAAGGCCCGGTCTTTTGGACCGGGCCTTTTGGCATTTTGGTAGCGGGGGCAGGATTTGAACCTACGACCTTCGGGTTATGAGCCCGACGAGCT
>DQBD01000205.1:1261-7561 GCA_003526065.1 Gammaproteobacteria bacterium
CGGGTTATGAGCCCGACGAGCTACCGGACTGCTCCACCCCGCAACTGGAGAGAGGGAAAGTATAGCGGGGCATCGCCCCGCCGGCAAGCGAAAACCTCAGAAAACCGCCTGGCACAGCGCCAGCAGGGGCGCCGGAAAAATACCGAGTCCCAGCACCAGCAGCCCATTGACGCCAATGAAAACCCGAACATCCAGCGCCGGGACGATGGCGGGCTGCTCCTCGGCCGCATCGAAGTACATGGCCTTGACGACCCGCAGGTAGTAGAACGCCCCGACCACCGAGAAGATCACCGCCACAATGGCCAGCCACAGCAGATCGTGCCGCAGCACCGCCTCGATCACACCAAGCTTGGCGTAGAAACCCACCGTTGGCGGTACGCCAGCCAGCGAGAACATCACCACCAGCATCACCAGCGCCAGCCATGGCGAGCGCTGATTCAGGCCACGAAAGTCATCGATGCGCTCCGCCTCGAAGCCGGCCCGGCTCAGCAGCATGATCATGCCGAATGCCGCCAGCCCCGTCAGCGCGTACGTGACCATGTAGAACAGGCTCGCCGCCATGCCATCGGCGTCGCCCGCCAACACGCCGAGCAGGAAAAAGCCCATGTGAGAAACGGTGGAGTACGCCAGCATGCGCTTGAGGTTCGTCTGCGCAATGGCAACCACATTGCCGACCGCAAGCGACAGCACCGCCAGCAGCGCCAGCATCTGCTGCCAGTGCTCCATCAACGGATGCCCGACACCGGCCAGCAGCTTGGCCACCAGCACGAACGCCGCCAGTTTGCTCACGGTGGACAGGAACGCCGTCACCGCGGTGGTGGCGCCCTGGTACACGTCCGGCAGCCACATGTGGAACGGCGCGACACCCAGCTTGAAGCCGAGTCCGACCACCAGCATGGTCAGCGCCAGGCCGAGCAACGCCGAGAAATTGCCGGCGCGCGCGTGCTCACCCACCGCCTGGGTAACCGCGCCGATATCCAGCGAGCCGGTCACCCCATACAGCAGCGACATGCCGTAGAGCACGAAACCCGAAGCCAGCGCGCCGAGGAAGAAATACTTGATCGCCGCCTCGCTCGCCATGCTGTTGTCGCGGTTCAGTGCCACCAGCGCATACGACGACAGCGACAGCACCTCAAGCCCCAGATAGAGCACCAGGAGGCTGCCGGCGCTGGACATGATCAGCAGCCCGAGCGTGGCGAGCAACGAAAGCGTCAGATATTCGCCGGACAACAGGGCGCGCTGACGCAGGTAATCGCGGCCGAACAGCAACACGCCGAACATCACCAGCAGCGACACCGCCTTGACCACCAGTGCCAGGCCATCGACCGTGTAATGGCCGCTGAAGGTGGCGGTCGGCACCGTGTAGCTCTGCAGCAGTGCCACCAAGGTGGCGAGCAGGCTCAACTGCGCCGCAACGTACGTGTTGCTGCGCTCGCGGCCGGGCCAGAACAGGTCCACCAGCAGCACCACGCAGGACGCGGCCAGCAGCACCATCTCCGGCAGCGCCGGTGAGAAATCGGGGAGCGTGAATTCCATGGGTGTTGGCTATCGCTTGGTTGACGCGCTCAGAGACCGAGCTTGCCGCGTTGCAGGTGCGCGAGCAGGGTATCCACGGAGGCGTGGGTGACATCCAGCAGCGGGTTGGGCCACACACCGAGTGCCAGCACCGCCAGTGCCAGCAGGCCGAGCACCAGCCCTTCCTCGGCGCGCAGATCCTTCAGCGCCGCCACCTTGGGGTTGGCGACCGCACCGAACACCACCCGCTTGTACATCCACAGGTTGTAGGCCGCGCCCAGCACCAGACTGGTGCCAGCCAGCAGCGCGATCCAGAAGCCACCCTCGAATGCCGCCAGGATGACCATGAACTCGCCGACGAAACCCGAGGTGCCCGGCAGGCCGGAATTGGCCATCACGAACAGCATCATGAACGCAGCGAATACCGGCATGGTGTTGACGACACCGCCGTAGTCGGCGATCTGCCGGCTGTGCAGGCGGTCATACATCACGCCCACGCACAGGAACATGGCGGCCGAGATGAAACCGTGGGAGATCATCTGGACCAGGCCACCCTCGATGCCCTGCGCGCTGAACAGGAACGTGCCCAGCGTGACGAAGCCCATGTGCGAGATGGACGAGTACGCGATCAGCTTCTTCATGTCCTGCTGCACCAGCGCCACGGCGCCGATGTAGACGATGGCGATCAGCGACAGCGCGATCATCAGGCCCGAGAACGCCATGCTGGCATCCGGGGTGATGGGCAGCGACAGGCGCAGGAAACCGTAGCCACCCATCTTGAGCATGATCGCCGCCAGCACCACCGAACCGCCGGTCGGCGCCTCGACGTGGGCATCCGGCAACCACGTGTGCACCGGCCACATCGGAATCTTCACGGCAAACGCCGCCAGGAAGGCCAGGAACAGCAGCTTCTGGGTCGACAGGTCCAGCGCCACGCGCTGGAAGTCGAGCAGGCTGAAACTGTCGGTCTTCAGATGCAGGTAGATCAGCGCCACCAGCAGCAACACCGACCCAAGGAAGGTGTACAGGAAGAACTTCAGCGTGGCGTATACGCGGTTCGGTCCACCCCAGATGCCGATGATGATGAACATCGGGATCAGCATGGCTTCCCAGAACACGTAGAACAGCACTGCGTCGACCGAGGCGAACAGGCCGATCATCAGACCTTCCATGGCCAGGAAGGCGCCCAGGTACTGACTGACCTGGCGCTCGACCGACACCCGCGCCATTGCCACCACCAGAACGGTGACGAAGCTGGTCAGCAGGATGAACGGCAGCGCGATGCCATCGATGCCCAGGTGGTAGTAGACATTGAACGGCTCGACCCACGGCACGCGCTCGACGAACTGCAGCCCGCCGTTGGCCGGGTCGAACCCGGCGTACAGCGGCACCGTGATGATGAATTCCACCACCGCCACCAGCAACGCCAGCGTGCGTGCCAGCGCCGGCCGGCGATCGCCGGCCAGCAACCACACCAGCAGCGCGCCGACCAGCGGCGTCCAGATGGCAAGACTCAACAAAGGCAGGCTTTCGCTCATGGCGCGCTCAGAAGCTGACGTACCAGATCATGCCCAGCAGCGCGGCCAGGCCGATGATCATGGCAAAGGCATAGTGGTAGAGATAACCGGTCTGGATGCGGCGCAGTGCCGCAGCCAGGCGGCCGACGGTACGCGCCGTGCCGTTAACGGCCAGGCCGTCGATCAACGCCACGTCGCCAACCCGCCACAGCAGGCTGCCGATACCGCGCAGGCCGCCGGCAAACACGGTCTGATTGACGTCGTCGAAGTAGTACTTCCGCTCGAAGATGTGGTGAACGAGCGAGAACCGGTGACGCACGGTGGCCGGCCACTGAGGCCGCAGCAGGTAGAACACCGCCGCCGTGCCGGCACCGGCCAGCATCAGCCAGAACGGGGGCGTCATGAAACCGTGCAGAGCGAACGACAGCGCGCCGTGGAAGTGCTCGCCCAGTTCGAGCAGCGTGGCGTGCTGCGGCAACACGTGCAGCGCGGAACCGAAGTAGTCACCGAACAGCATCGGGGCGATCAGCGGCGCGCCGATCAGCACCGACGGCACCGCCAGCAACAGCAGCGGCCCGGTGACCACCGCCGGCGATTCATGCAGGTGCTCGGCGGCGTGATGATCGACCCGCGAGCGACCGTGGAACACCAGGAACAGCAGCCGGAAGCTGTACAGCGAGGTCACGAACACCCCGGCGAGCACGGCAAAGTGCGCAAACCCGGCCGCCGGCAGCGAGGACGCCGCCGCGGCTTCGATGATCGCGTCCTTCGAGAAGAAGCCGGCGAACCCGGGAAAGCCCACCAGCGCCAGCGTACCGATCCAGGCGGTCAGCGCCGTGATCGGCATGTGCTTCCACAGGCCGCCCATCTTGCGCATGTCCTGCTCGTGGTGCAGGCCAATGATCACCGACCCTGCCGCCAGGAACAGCAACGCCTTGAAGAAGGCATGCGTGCCGAGGTGGAAGATGGCCGCCGAGTACGCCGACACGCCCAGCGCCACCGTCATGTAGCCCAGCTGAGACAGTGTGGAATAGGCCACCACGCGCTTGATGTCGGTCTGCACCAGGCCCAGCAGGCCCATGAACAAGGCCGTCACGGCACCGATGAACAGGACAAAGTTCAGCGCCGTCTCGGACAGCTCGAACAGCGGCGACATGCGCGCCACCAGGAAGATGCCGGCCGTGACCATGGTGGCCGCGTGGATCAGCGCCGAAATCGGCGTCGGACCTTCCATGGAGTCCGGCAGCCACACGTGCAGCGGCACCTGCGCCGACTTGGCCATGGCGCCGATGAACAGCAGCACACATACCACTGTCAGCGCCGACCACTCGCGGCCGGGCAGGATCTGCAGGGTCTCGCCAACCAGCTGCGGCGCCTTGGCGAACACGGCATCGAAATCCAGGCTGCCGACCAGCGCCAGCACGGCGGCGATGCCCAGGATCATGCCCAGGTCGCCCACCCGGTTGACCAGGAAGGCCTTCAGGTTGGCGAAGATGGCCGTGTCCTTCTGATACCAGAAGCCGATCAGCAGGTACGACACCAGGCCCACCCCTTCCCAGCCGAAGAACAGCTGCAGGAAGTTGTTGGCCGTCACCAGCATCAGCATGGCGAAGGTGAACAGGCTGATATAGCTGAAAAAGCGCTGGTAGCCGGGATCGTCATGCATGTAGCCGATGGTGTAGATGTGCACCATCAGCGACACGAAGGTCACCACCAGCATCATGGTCACGGTCAGCTCGTCGATCAGAAATCCGATCGACACCTTCAGCGCGCCGCTTTGCAGCCAGGTGTACAGGTCGGTGTTCAACACGTACTCGCCACCCGCCGCCTTGGCCGACATCAGCAGCGCGAAGGCATAGCAGGACAGCGCAAACGAAACCGCCACACCGAGAATGGTCACGACGTGGGCGCCGGTGCGGCCGATCAGCCGGCCGCCGAGGCCGGCAGCCACGGCCCCGACCAGTGGCGCCAGCACCGCGCCCAGACAAACGAGGGTCAGCGTCTGCATGGCTCAGCCCCTCAACTGGTCGAGGTCCTGGACGTTGATCGACGCCCGGTTCCGGAACAGCACCACGATGATGGCGAGGCCAATGGCCGACTCCGCCGCCGCCACCGTCAGCACGAAGAACACGAATATCTGCCCCGCGATGTCGTGCAGGAAATGCGAGAAGGCGATGAAATTCATGTTCACCGCCAGCAGCAGCAACTCCACGGACATCAGCAGAATGATCATGTTCTTGCGATTGACGAAGATTCCGAACATGCCGAGCGCGAACAAGACGGCGCCCAACACCAAGTAGTCGGTGAGCGTGACCATGCGGTGATTACCTGTCGTCCTGGGCCGGTTCGGCGTCGCCGCGCGGCAGGTCAAGCAGTCGCATGCGCCCGCGCGGGCTGACGTGCACCTGCTGGGAAGGGGGAACGTACTTGCTGGCGCGCACGCCACGGAAGGTCAGGCCAATGGCGGCCACCATGCCCACCAGCAATATCACCGCCGCGATCTCGAACGGGTAGGCATATTCGGTGTAGAGCACCGCAGCGATGGCTTCCACATTGGTCAATGCCGCCGCCTCGGCCTGTGGTGGACGCGCCAGGGTCGTGTCCAGCTGACCGGTGCTGTACACCAGCACCATTTCGAACACGATCAACAGCGTCACCACGAGCCCCAGCGGCAGATGCGTGCCGAAGCCCTCGCGCAGTTCGGCGCGGTTGACGTCCAGCATCATCACCACGAACAGCCATAGCACCATCACCGCGCCGACGTAGACCAGCACCAGTGCGATCGCCAGGAACTCCGCCTCCAGAATCAGCCACAGGCCGGCACAGGTGAAGAACGCCAGCACCAGGAACAGCACCGCACGCACGGCGTTGCGCACGCTCACCACCATGCCGGCGGAGAACACCAGAATGGCCGACAGGAAATAAAAAACCAGTTTCTCGGTAACCATGAGGTTCGCGGCCGGGAAGGAAGAGTTCAGCGGTACGCCGCATCGGCGGCGCGATCGTCAGCGATCTGCGCCTCCATGCGGTCGCCGATCTCGAGCAGGGATTTCTTGTCGTACACGCGCTGCGTCGCTTCCTCCATATGGAAGTGGTTGAAGCGCGTCAGCACGATCGAATCCACCGGGCAGGCCTCCTCGCAGAAGCCGCAGTAGATGCACTTGAACATGTCGATGTCGTAGCGCGTGGTGCGGCGCGTGCCATCCGTGCGCGGCTCGGACTCGATGGTGATCGCCAGCGCCGGGCACACCGCCTCGCACAGCTTGCA
>DQBD01000205.1:7685-14617 GCA_003526065.1 Gammaproteobacteria bacterium
CATCGTCGCGTTCTTCAGACTCTATATTGATCGCCAGCGCCGGGCAGACGGCCTCGCACAGCTTGCAGGCGATGCAGCGTTCCTCGCCGTTCGGGTAGCGGCGCAGCGCGTGCAGGCCGCGGAACCGCGGGGACACCGGCGTGGTCTCGTCCGGAAACTGCACCGTGACCTTCGGCTTGAACAGGTGACGCAGGGTCACCCCAAGGCCGGCCAGCAGTTCCAGCAGCAACAGACTCTTCAGATATTGGGCAATACGGGTCATGGCATGGCCCTCAGTCGAACCACGGCGGCAGGCGGTAGTAGACGGCCGTGGCCACCACCACCAGCCAGACGATGGTGATCGGGATGAACACCTTCCAGCCCAGGCGCATGATCTGGTCATAGCGGTAGCGCGGGAAGGTGGCGCGGAACCACAGGAAGCAGAACAGCAGCGCCGCGACCTTCAGGATCAGCCACAGCGGCGACGGCACCCAGGCAAACAGGCTTCCGAGCACCGGAATACCGTCAAACGGTGACAACCAGCCCCCCAGGAACATGATCACCGCCAGTGCGGACACCAGGATCATGTTGGCGTATTCGGCCAGGAAGAACACGGCGAATGCCATGCCCGAATACTCCACGTGGAAACCGGCGACGATTTCGGACTCACCCTCGGCGACGTCGAACGGCGCCCGGTTGGTCTCGGCTACGGCCGACACGAAATAGATCACCGCCACCGGCAGCATCGGCAGCCAGTACCAGGTCAGGAAACTGCCGCTTTGCGCCAGCACGATCTTCTGCAGGTTCAGGCTGCCGGCACCGATCAGCACCACCACGATGGCAAAGCCCATGGCGATCTCGTAGGCGACGATCTGTGCCGCCGAGCGCATGGCCCCCAGAAACGCATAGCGGGAATTCGACGCCCAGCCGGCCAGAATCACGCCGTACACGCCCATCGACGTGATGGCCAGCACATACAGCAGGCCCACATCGATATCGGCAATCGCCATGCCGTCACCGAACGGCACCACCGCCCAGGCGGCCAATGACGGGCCGATCACCAGTACCGGCGCCAGGTAGAACAGGAAACGGTTGGCACGCAGCGGCACCACCACTTCCTTGGTCAGCAGCTTGAGCGCGTCGGCGATCGGCTGCAGCCAGCCGCGCGGCCCCACCCGGTTGGGTCCGATGCGCAGCTGCATGTAACCGATGACCTTGCGCTCGGCGAACGTCAACCAGGCCACCGACAGCAGCACCGGCCCCAGAACCATGCCGATCTTGACCAGGTTCCAGATCACCAGCCGCATGCCCTCGGGCAACGCCTGCCACATCGACAACAGCTGCTCCATCACACGCGCTCCAGAGTCACGGTGCCGTAGGCAGCGCCGAGGCCACGCGTACCGTCGAGCGCCGCCGGAATGTAAGCCGTGCCCTCGGCCACGCGGGCATCGCACACCACCGGCAACTCGACTACGGCCGCACCCTGCCCCACGCGCACGCGGTCACCGGCCGTCAGCTCAAGCCGCCTGGCATCGGCCTCGTTCAGCGCCACCGCGGCAGATGGCGTATCGCCGCGGAGCTGCAGCGCGCCGGCCCGGCGCACCAGGGCATCGCTGCGGTAACTGGGTACATCGCCGACACGCGCCAACGCATCTGCGGCGGTCGGCCAGACCACGGCCTGCGGGTCCAACGCGGCCGCGCTGAACTCCACGCCCTCGACGCCGGCGCGCAGCTCGGCCGTCACCTCAGCCACGCTGTCGAACTCGAACCCGGAAAGGTCCAGCAGGTTCGCCAGCACACGCAGGATCTTCCAGCCCGGCCGGGCTTCGGCGGGTGCCCTGAGCGCACCCTCGAACGCCTGCCAGCGGCCTTCGCCGTTTACGAAACTGCCCCCGGTCTCGGTGAACGCCGCCAGCGGCAGGATGATGTCCGCATAGTCCCGCATGGCGTCGGTCACGTAGGTGCTCAGCACCACCACGCACTGCGCCGCCCTGAGCGCCGCCAGCGCCGTGGCGCCGTCAGCCGCGTCGTACTCGGGCTCGACACCGGCCAGCAGGTAACCGCGCAACTGCTGCTCGAACATGGCACGCGCATGCAGGCCTGGTGTCTGCAGATGGCCACCGCCGACCCGCCGGTGCGGCACTGCGCCGGCCAGCCAGGCCCCGGCACCATTGCCACCGGGGCTGGTCTGCGCCAGCGTGCCGCCGGTCAGTTCGGCGATCAGCTGACCCAGCGCGTACAAAGCGCTGTAATAAGGACTCGCAACTGCTTGATCACCAAGCAGAATCAATGCACCTTTCTGGCTCTTCAGGCTCGCGGCCACCTCGCGCTGCCAGGCTGTCGGCGTCACGCCGTCCAGGCGCGCGGCCCACGCAGACGACACACCGCCGTCGTCGGTGAGCGCCCGGGCGATGCCCGTCAGTTCCGCCACCATGCCGGCCGGGCTCACCGCCTGCTGTCCACGCAGCGGGTAGTTGAACGGGTAGGCATAGGTACCCACCAGGTAACCGGCGGCGCCATGCTTGACCACCGCCTTGCGCAGGCGGGTGTTCAGCAGCGGCTGGTCCTTGCGCAGGTTGCTGCCCACCAGCAGGAAGGCCGGCACCTGTTCCAGGTCGGCGATGGACGGTATCTGTGGAAAACGTGGCGCAGCGGCATCGGCGCTGAAATCGCTTTGGCGCAGCCGGTGATCGACGTTGTTCGACCCAAGCGCGCGCAGCAGCTTCTGCCCCAGGAACAGCTCTTCGCTGGTCAGGGTCGGCGCCAGCAGCGCACCGAGCTGTCCCGGGCCGTATTCATTGATCAGTTCCTGGACGCCTTCGGCCGCGGCAGCCAGCGCCTCCTGCCAGGACACTTCCTGCCAGACGCCATCCTTGCGCAGCAGCGGACGCTGCAAGCGGTCCGGGCTGTTGAGGCCGAGGTAGGAATAGCGGTCGCGATCGGACAGCCAGATTTCGTTGACCGCCTCGTTCGCTCGCGGCAGGAAACGCTTGACGGCACCGTTGGCGACATTGACCTCGATGTTGCTGCCGACACAGTCATGCGGACTCACGCTCGGTCGGCGGGTCAGCTCCCAGGCGCGGGCGGTATAGCGGTACGGTTTGTTGGTCAACGCACCGACCGGGCACAGGTCCACCACGTTGCCGGACAGTTCGGACTCGACCGCCCGTTCGATGTACGTGCCGATGCGCATGAACTCGCCGCGCCCGGTGGCGCCCAGTTCCTTGATTCCCGCAATTTCCTCACCGAACCGGACACACCGCGTGCAGTGAATACAGCGCGTCATTTCGGTCTGGATCAGCGGGCCGATGTCCTTGTCGTCGACCACCCGCTTTGCCTCGGCATAGCGGGACTCCACCTTGCCGAAGCCCAGCGCCGTGTCCTGCAACTGGCACTCGCCGCCTTCGTCGCAGATGGGACAATCCAGCGGGTGATTGATGAGCAGGAACTCCATCACCGCACGCTGCGACTGCAACGCCTTGGGTGACTTGGTGAACACCTTCATGCCGTCGGCCAGCGGCGTCGCGCAGGCTGGCACGGATTTCGGCATCTTCTCCACTTCCACCAGGCACATGCGGCAGTTGGCCGCCACGCTCAGCTTGTCGTGGTAGCAGAAGCGCGGCACGGGGATGCCGGCGGCATCGGCCGCCTGGATGATCATCTGGCCCTTACGCGCCTGCAGCGCCACGCCGTTGATCTCGATATTCAGCAGATCGTCGCTCATGGACCCGTCTTCAGTGTGCCGCTCAGGCGGCCGCGCCCAGCTGGTCGGCGACCAGGCTGCGCTTGTGTTCGATGTAGTAGGCGAATTCGTGACGGAAGTGCCGCAGCATGCCCTGCACCGGCATGGCGGCGGCATCTCCCAGCGCGCAGATGGTGCGCCCGGCGATGTTACCCGCCACGCTGTCCAGCAACTCGAGGTCTTCCGGGCGACCGTTGCCCTCGACGATGCGCGTCACCACCCGGTACAGCCAGCCTGTGCCCTCGCGACACGGCGTGCACTGTCCGCAGGATTCGGCAAAGTAGAACCGCGAGATGCGCTGCAGCATGCGCACCATGTCGGTGGTCTCGTCCATCACCACCACCGCCCCGGAGCCGAGCAGCGAGCCCGCCTTGGCAATGGAGTCGTAATCCATGTTCGCCTCGAGCATGGCCTGTGCCGGCAACACCGGCACCGACGAGCCGCCCGGAATCACGGCCTTCAGCTGACGTCCCTTCCAGATTCCACCGGCCAGGTCCAGCAGGTCCGTGAACGGCGTGCCGAGGCGGATCTCGTAGTTGCCCGGCTTCTCGACATGGCCGGAGACCGAGAAGATCTTGCTGCCACCGGCCTTCTCCACCCCGAGGCCGGCAAACCAGGCGGCGCCGTTGCGCAGGATGGCCGGCACCGAGGCCAGCGACTCCACGTTGTTGATGGTGGTCGGCCGTCCGTACAGGCCCACCTGCGCTGGAAAGGGCGGCTTGAAGCGCGGCATGCCCTTGTTGCCCTCGAGCGACTCCAGCAGCGCGGTTTCCTCACCGCAGATGTAGGCGCCGGCACCCAGCGTGCCGTAAAGGTCGAAGTCCACGCCCGAGCCCTGAATGTTGCGACCCAGCAGGCCCGCGTCATAGGCCTCCTTCAGCGCGGCCTCGAAACGCTCGAACACCTCGTCCATCCACTCGCCGCGAAGGTACACGTAGCCCACCGTGGCCCCCATGGCGAAACCGCCAATGGCCATGCCCTCGACCAGCGCATGCGGGTTGAAGCGGATGATGTCCCGGTCCTTGCAGGTACCCGGCTCGGACTCGTCCGCGTTGCACACCAGGTATTTCTGGCCCGGAGCGTTGCGCGGCATGAACGACCACTTCAGGCCGGTCGGGAAACCGGCCCCACCGCGGCCGCGCAGACCGGAGGCCTTGACCTCCTCCACCACCTGCTCCGGCGTCAGCTCGCCGGCCAGGATGCGCCGCCAGGCGCTGTAGCCGCCCAGCCCCGTGTAGGTATCGAACGCCCACGGCTCGCTGTGACCGCGGGTGGCGAAACAGACTTCGACTTCGACGCTCATGTCAGTCCAGCGCGTCCAGGATTTGATCTACCCGCTCGGGCGTCAGGTGCTCGTGATACACGTGATCCACCTGCATCATCGGCGCCCCGCAACAGCCGGCCAGGCACTCTTCTTCGGGCTTGAGGTAAAACTTGCCATCGGGCGTGCTCTCGCCGGTCTTGATCCCGAGCTTGCCCTCGAGATGCGCCACGATGTCGTCCGCGCCGCGCAGCATGCACGAGATATTGGTGCACACCGAGATCGAGTGCCGGCCCACCGGCTTGGTCTCGAACATCGAGTAAAAGGTGGCGACCTCGTACACGTCGATCGGCGCCAGTTCCAGGTACTCGGCCACCGCGTCCATCAGCTCGACCGTCAGATACCCACCGTTCTCGTGCTGCACCTCGCGCAGCGCCGCCAGCACGGCCGAACGCTTGCGCTCGGGCGGAAACTTGCCCACCCAGTGGTCGATCTCGTGACGGGCATGCTCGGACAGGATGCCCCGGTACGGCTCACTCATCGGTCGATCTCGCCAAACACGATGTCCAGGGTGGCGATGATTGCCACCAGGTCGGCCAGCATGTGACCGCGCACCATCTCGTCGATGGCCGCCAGGTGCGAAAAACCGGGCGCCCGCAGCTTGACCCGGTACGGCTTGTTCGAGCCGTCGCTGACCATGTACACGCCAAACTCGCCCTTCGGCGCCTCGACCGCCGCGTACACCTCGCCCTGCGGCACGCTGTAGCCTTCGGTGAACAGCTTGAAGTGATGGATCAAGGCCTCCATGTCGGCCTTCATCTCGGTGCGCGACGGCGGGGTGATCTTGTGGTCGTCCACCATCACCGGCCCGGGGTTGGCACGCAGCCAGTCCACACACTGCCGCACGATGCGGTTGCTCTGGCGCATCTCCGCCACGCGCACCAGGTAGCGGTCGTAACAGTCGCCGTTGACGCCGACCGGCACCTGGAAGTCGACGTCGTTGTACGCCGCGTAGGGCTGCTTGCGACGCAGATCCCAGGCAATGCCCGAGCCGCGCAGCATAGGCCCCGTGAAGCCCAGCTCGCGCGCCCGCTCCGGGGTCACCACACCGATGCCGACGGTACGCTGTTTCCACACGCGGTTGTCGGTCAGCAGCGACTCGTAGTCGTCGACGCAGGACGGGAAGCGCTCGGTAAAGGCTTCGATGAAATCCAGCAACGTGCCTTCACGGTCGCGATTGATGGCCTTGATCGCCTTCTCGTCGCGCCACTTGGACGTCTGGTACTTCGGCATGCTGTCGGGCAGGTCGCGGTAGACGCCGCCGGGCCGGTAGTACGTTGCGTGCATGCGCGCGCCGGAGACCGCCTCGTAGCAGTCCATCAGGTCCTCGCGCTCGCGAAACGCGTACAGAAAGACCGTCATGGCGCCCATGTCGAGCGCGTGCGCCCCCAGCCACATCAGGTGGTTCAGGATGCGCGTGATCTCGTCGAACATGACGCGGATGTACTGCGCGCGTTTCGGCGGCTCGATACCGAGCAGCTTCTCCACCGCCAGCACATAGGCGTGCTCGTTGCACATCATGGACACGTAATCGAGCCGGTCCATGTAGCCGATGGAATGGTTGTACGGCTTGCTCTCGGCCAGCTTTTCGGTGCCGCGGTGCAGCAGCCCCACGTGCGGGTCGGCACGCTGCACGACCTCGCCGTCCATCTCCAGCACCAGGCGCAGCACGCCGTGGGCCGCCGGATGCTGCGGCCCGAAGTTCATGGTGTAGTTGCGTATTTCGGCCATGTCGCCTTACCCGGCCGGGTGCTCGTAACGGAAATCGTCGCGCCGCACCCGCGGCACGGTGATGCGGTTCTCGATGCTGACCGGCTCGTAGATCACGCGACCCTGCTGCGGGTCATAACGCATTTCCACCTCACCATTGAGCGGGAAGTCCTTGCGCAG
>DQBD01000205.1:14877-20273 GCA_003526065.1 Gammaproteobacteria bacterium
TAGTCGGTGAGGATGCGGCGCAGGTCCGGGTGCCCGTCGAACACGATGCCGAACAGGTCGAACGCTTCGCGCTCGAACCAATTGGCCGCCGGCCACACATCCACCACCGAGCCGACCAGCGGAAAACCGTCGTCCAGCAGGGCACGCACACGCAGACGCCAGTTCTGCGCCGTGGAAAGCAGGTGGTACACGACGGCGAAGCGCGGCTGCCCGTCGGCACCCGGGAAATCGGCGTAATCGACGCCGCAGACGTCGATCAGCTGATCGAAGCCCAGCGCCGGCTGGTCCCGCAGCTGCCCACAGACGGCGGGCACCTCGTCGGCAGCCAGCCGCACCGTCACCTGCTCGCCGGCGCCGATCGACACCTCGAGCAGACGCTCGCCAAACTGCTCGCGCAGCGCCGCCACCAGTTGTTCTGTCCGCGTGCTCATGGCTAGCGAACGATGGTGTGGGTGCGACGAATCTTGTTCTGCAGCTGGATCAGCCCGAACAACAGGGCCTCCGCCGTCGGCGGACAGCCCGGCACGTAGACATCGACCGGCACGATACGGTCACAGCCACGCACCACCGCATAGGAGTAATGGTAGTAGCCGCCGCCGTTGGCGCACGACCCCATCGACAGCACCCAGCGCGGCTCGGCCATCTGGTCGTACACCTTGCGCAACGCCGGCGCCATCTTGTTGACCAGCGTGCCGGCGACGATCATCAGATCCGACTGCCGCGGGCTCGGCCGGAAGATGATCCCGAAACGGTCCAGGTCGTAGCGCGAGGCCCCGGCCTGCATCATCTCGACCGCGCAACATGCCAGGCCGAAGGTCACCGGCCACAACGAGCCCGTCTTGCTCCAGTTGACCACCTGGTCGACGGTGGTGGTCAGGAAGCCACGCTCGTTGAGCGTCTCTACTCCCATTCGAGGGCCCCTTTCTTCCATTCGTAAATGAAACCGATCACCAGCAGACCCAGGAACAGCATCATCGCGAGAAAGCCGAAGCCGCCGAACAGGCCCTGCTTGAGGCCAACCGCCCAGGGAAACAGGAAGGCGACCTCGAGATCGAAAATGATGAACAGGATCGCCACCAGGTAGTAGCGGACGTCGAACTTCATGCGGGCGTCTTCGAACGCCTCGAAGCCGCACTCGTAGGCCGAGAGTTTTTCTGGATCCGGCCGATTGGGGCCGACGAAGCGCCCGATCAGGATGGCGATGGCGCCAATCGCCACGCCCACCGCGAGCAGCAGGGCGATGGGCAAGTATTGCAGCAACATGCGTTAACAATCCTGCGCGGTTGTTGAGCGTTCTTCAGCGGACGCCAGCGGAGCCGCCCGGCGGCGGTCTACGACGTCCCAACCCTGGTGCCGATGGTCGGACTCGAACCGACACGACTTGCGTCACCACCCCCTCAAGATGGCGTGTCTACCAATTCCACCACATCGGCTGAAATCAACTGCCGGGCTTCGCGGGCTCGGACGTCGATGGCGGCATCGACCCCGCGTCCGCACCGGCCGGCGCCGGCACTGCCGGCTGAGTCACCGGCGCAGGTGCAAGTTTATCAGTAACGCTGCTCGGCTGGCCGGTCTGCGACCCCAGATAGGCCAGCACGAGGCTGTTCAGGAACAGCGCCGTCGCGAGGACGGCGGTCAGCCGTGTCAGGAACGATCCGGCACCGCGACTGCCGAACACCGTGGCGGATGCACCGCTGCCGAAGGCCGCGCCAGCGTCGGCACCCTGCCCCTGCTGAATCAGCACCAAGCCGACCAGCACCAGGCAGACGATGACATGAACGATCAGAAGAATGAGCATCAGCTGCGCGCCGCTTCACAGATGGCCAGAAAGTGGTCGGCATCCAGACTGGCACCGCCGATAAGCCCCCCATCGACATCCTGCTGAACAAACAGGCCCGCCGCGTTATCCGGCTTGACGCTGCCGCCGTAGAGCAGCGTCGGGGTGTCCGCACCACGTGCCACGCGGCCGCGAATGAAGGCGTGCACGGCCTGCGCCTGCTCCGGCGTCGCCACCTTGCCGGTGCCGATCGCCCACACCGGCTCGTAAGCAATCAATGCACTGGCCAGCGCCGCTTCACCACACAGGTCGAGCACCGCATCCAGCTGCGCCGCCACCACCTGCTCGGTGGTACCCGCCTCCCGTTCGGACAGTTGCTCGCCGACACACAGGATCGGTACCAAACCCTGTTCGGTCGCGGCCTTGTACTTGCGCGCCACCAGCGCGCTGTCCTCGCCGTACAGGGTGCGCCGCTCGGAATGTCCGACGATGACGTAGCGGCACCCGACATCGGCGAGCATCTCGCCCGACACCTCACCGGTGTAGGCACCCGCGGTCTCGACCGCCAGGTTCTGCGCGCCGACGCCGATGTCGGTGCCGGCCAGCAGCCCCACCGCCTGCGCCAGATACGGGAACGGCGGACACACCGCGACCCCCACACCCTGCGCGCGGGCCGATCCGGCCTTGAGCGCTTCCAGCAGCTCGCCCACCTGGGCGCGACTGCCATGCATTTTCCAGTTACCTACGACTAGCTTGCGCGACATCGACACACGGCATTCCGCTTTGCGAAGAGGCGCGCATGGTACTGGGCCGCCCGGCCCGAATCAAACGCCAGGCAGCCATTCGCGGGCGAATGACTGCGCGCCGACGAGATGGGGGGCTACGCCAAACGGGCCGCCGGCGGGGCCTGTGGGGCCATGGCAGCCCGCAGCTCGGCGGCGATCTGCTCGCTCAGGGCATCCACCAGCCGGGCGTCCTCGCCCTCGACCATCACCCGCACCAACGGCTCGGTGCCCGACTTGCGCAGCAGGACACGCCCACGATCACCCAGCTGTGCCTGGGCCGCGGCAAGGGCCTGCTGTGCACGCCCGCAATGATCGGGGTCGTATCCCCGTGCCAGCGCGACATTGACAAGGCGCTGCGGGTACTTGGCCATAAAGCGCTTGAGCTCGGCCAGCGACCGCGCGCTGCCGCGCATCACCGACAGCACCTGCAACGCCGTCACCAACGCGTCGCCCGTGGTGGTTCGGTCCAGACACAGCACGTGTCCCGACGTTTCACCGCCCAGCAGCCAGCCGCGCGCGCGCAACTGCTCCATCACGTAGCGGTCGCCGACTTTCGCCCGGGCGAACTCGATACCGGCGTCGTGAAGCGCCCGCTCCAGGCCGAAATTGCTCATCTGGGTACCGACCACGCCGCCACCGAGCGTCCCGGCGGCGTGCCGCGCCAGCGCCAGAATGCCCAGAATCTCATCGCCGTCGACCACCTCGCCGTCGGCATCGACCAGGATCAGCCGGTCGGCATCCCCGTCCAGCGCCACGCCAAGGTCGGCCCCTGCCTCCACGACCGCCCGCTGCAGCGCCGCCGGTGCGGTCGACCCGCAGTCCTGATTGATGTTGTAGCCGTCTGGACTGACACCGATGGCTGTCACGTTGGCGCCCAGCTCGCGAAACACCGCCGGCGCCACCTGGTAGGCCGCCCCGTTGGCCGCGTCGACCACCAGACTCATCCCGCGAAGGTCGTGACCATCGTTCAGCGCCCGCTTGCAGAACTCGATGTAGCGCCCCCCCGCGTCGACAACGCGCCGCGCCTTGCCAAGATGCGTCGGCGCCACCATGACCAGCGGATGCTCCAGGCAACGCTCTATCTCCGCCTCCACCGCGTCGGCCAACTTCTCGCCGTCGCCGGAGAACACCTTGATGCCGTTGTCGGGGTATGAATTGTGTGAGGCGCTGATGACGATCCCGGCGCGCGCGTGAAAGGTGCGGGTGAGGTAGGCGACCGCGGGCGTCGGCATGGGGCCCAGCAGCAGGCAATCCATGCCGGCGGCCGACAGGCCGGCCTCCAGCGCGGACTCGAGCATGTACCCGGACACGCGGGTGTCCTTGCCGACCACCACCGTGCCGCGACCGTCCCGGCGCAGCACGCTGCCAATCGCCCACCCCAGGCGCAGCACGAAATCGGGTGTGAAAAAGCCTTCTCCGACCGTTCCCCGCACCCCGTCGGTACCGAAGTAACGCCGTTCAGCCATCGTCATCCTCCCTTCATGCGGCGCGGCGCCTGCCGGCCACGGCCCGTGGCACTGTCATCGAATCGCGGTCAGTGCATCGAGCATGCTCAGCGCCTGCACCGTCTCCGCCACATCGTGCACGCGAATCAACCGCGCGCCCCGCTCGGCCGCCAAGACGGCCAGCGCCACGCTGCCCCCGAGGCGGGCCTGCACCGGCGCGCCCGTGACGGCGCCAATCAGTGACTTGCGGGACAACCCCACCAGCAACGGAAATCCCAGCGCCGCAAGCGTGGGCAACCCACCCAGAAGCGCCAAATTGTGCTCCGGTGTCTTGCCAAAACCGAAGCCAGGGTCCAGTAACAGGCGCCCGTCGACGATGCCGGCCTCGCGGCACGCCTGCACCCGCTCGCCCAGGAAAGCCGCCACATCGGCGACCACGTCGGCGTAGTTCGGCGCCTGCTGCATGGTGCGTGGTTGGCCCTGCATGTGCATGAGCGCCACCGGAACGCCAAGTTCGGCGGCGGCCTTCAGCGCACCGGCCTCGCGCAGCGCGGCGATGTCGTTGATCAGGCCCGCGCCGGCCGCCACGGCCTCCCGCATGACCCACGCCTGGCGTGTATCGATGGAAATGGGCACGCGTAGCTGCGGCGCCAGCCGCTTGATCACCGGCAACACACGCGCCAGTTCCTCGCGCACGGAAACCGGTGCGGCGCCCGGACGGGTGGATTCGCCGCCGATGTCGATGACGGCTGCACCCGCCGCTTCGAGCATCAGCGCCCGTTCACAGGCAGCCCCCACATCCGTGGCGAGTCCATCCCCCGAGAACGAGTCGGGGGTCAGGTTGAGCACCCCCATCACGCCTGGACGGCGCAGATCCAGGCCCTTCCCCGCGCAGTCAAGCTGCATTGATACCGCACCACCACCGGCTCCGCGGCCGGAGTGCTTCACTCAGGGCAGGCTCGGGGCGCCGTCGGCCCCATTGTCCGTGCTGGGCGCCGCCGACGGCGGCACTGGACGGTCCGACGAGGGCGGCGTCGCCGGGGGACGCGCCGGCCGGCCGGCCATCAGGTCGTCAATCTGCTCCTTGTCGATGGTCTCGAAGCGGATCAGCGCGTCGGCCATGGCGTGCAGCGTCTCCATGCGTCCGTTCAGGATCTCCTTGGCACGTGCGTAGCTGCGCTCGAGGATGGCCCGGATCTCCTCGTCGATGGCCGCCGCCGTGTCGTCGGACACATTCTTGTGCTGCGTCACGCTACGACCCAGGAAAACCTCGCCCTCGTCCTCCTCGAACGTCATCGGCCCGAGCCGCGCCGACATGCCCCAGCGGGTCACCATGTTGCGGGCGATGTCCGTGGTGCGCTTGATGTCGTTCGACGCGCCGGTCGTTAC
>DQBD01000241.1:0-1642 GCA_003526065.1 Gammaproteobacteria bacterium
TCGATGCCAACGGCGGCGATCACGCGGATGCGGTGCCGATAGTGACCCTGCAAAACGTCAACACGACGCTGGAGAATCTGATCTCCAACGGTCAGATCGATTCGACCCCGTAAATCGACAAGGGCGCGGAATGCCCCGGTGCCGCCGTTTGTGCGGCACCGGGGGAGCGCGCGATCGGGCGCCGAGCGCTTAACCGCTGCCGGACGTTTCCGTGGTGTCGTTTTTGACATGGCGTGTGTGACATAGTGAAGCGAAGGGGGCGGAGTTTGTCGATATACTCGCCATCCGGGTTCAGGGCAGGCGTCCCGTCAACCACTAAACGCTAGGGGATGGAATCTATGAAATCTGCATGTTCAGCAGCTTTGGCGGGGGTGCTGTCATTGGCGGTGACGCCGGTCATGGCGGGTGACCTTGCCGACACGATCCACAAGGCCATTGAGCACAATCCGGATGTACTGGTCACTCAGGACGACCGACGTGCCATCGAGCAGAATGTTCGCGAGGCCAAGGCCGGTTATTTGCCGCGGGTAGACGTGTACGCCGGGATCGGTGGCGAGAAGAGCGACAACACCTCCACCCTGGCGGCGACCGGTGAACAGGGATATCGCGGCCTTCACCGCGAGGAAAGCGGGATCACGATCACGCAGATGCTGTTCGACGGTTTCTTCACCAAGAATGAAGTGGCCCGTCAGAAGGCAACGCTGCAGGCCGCTTCCTACCGCGTGCTGGCGGCGGCCGAGGACGTTGGCCTGCGCGCGACGCAGACCTATCTGGACGTGCTGCGCCGTCAGGAGCAGGTGGAACTGGCCAAGGACAACCTGGCCGCGCACCAGCGCGTGTACGACCAGATCCGCATGCGCAGCGAGCGCGGCGTAGGCCGCACGGCGGACACCGATCAGGCTGCCGGTCGTCTGGCACTGGCCCAGGCGAACCTGGAAGCCCAGCAGGGCAATCTGCGAGACGCTCAGATTGCCTACCTGCGCGTGGTTGGCGAGATGCCGCAGGATCTCGACATGCCAGCGTTGCCGGTCGATGTCATGCCGGGGGATCTGCAGGCGCTGGTGGACGAGGCGCGTCAGACGCATCCGACGCTGGCGTCCGCCGTGGCCGACATCGATGCCACCATGGCTCAGCACGAGCAGGCTCGAGCGAACGATTTTCCGCGTTTCGACCTTGAGCTCGGTGCCACCCACAACAGCAATATCGATGGCGTGAGGGGGGCCGATGAGGACCTGATCGCCATGGTGCGGATGAATTACAACATCTACCGTGGCGGCGCCGATCTGGCGCGCAAGCGATCGACCGCGCATCGCATTACCGAGGCGAAAAACATCCGCGACCGTGCCGAAGACCAGGTGATCGAGGAAGCGAGTCTGTCGTGGAACGACTTTCTCACTGCACGGACGCGCCTGGACCTGCTGCGGCGCCACGCGGATGCGGCCAATGCGACCCGTACGGCCTACCAGAAGCAGTTCGATATCGGACAGCGTACGTTGCTGGATCTCCTGGACACCGAGAACGAGCGTTTCCAGTCGGAGATCAACTACATCGACGGCAAGTACCGGCTGATGTATGCCTACTACCGCATCGCCGCCAGCAAGGGCCAGTTGCTTGGCAGCCTGGGTGTGATGTCACCGGATGG
>DQBD01000241.1:1969-10418 GCA_003526065.1 Gammaproteobacteria bacterium
CCCGCTTCGGCGGGGTTTTTTGTTGGGTGTTTCCCGGTGGCGTCATGAGTATCGCAACGCCTGTCGCGATGGCCAGGGTGTTGCTGCCGAGTCGATGTCGTTCGCGGCCCGGGCGCCATCGGCGCCGCCGGTCACATGCTGCGCCGGTACTGGCCGCCGACCGCGTACAGGGCGTGGCTCATCTGGCCTAGCGTGGCATGCCGTGCTGCCTCCATGAGCGCGGCGAAGCTGTTTTCGCCGGCGGTGGCCGCTCGCTGCAGCTGCAAAAGCGCGCCAGCCGCATGGGTGGAGTGACGTGCCTTGAAGCCGTCCACGGCTTCAAGCTGCAAGGCCTTCTCGGCATCGGTGGACCGGATCAGTTCGCCGGCGAAAGGTGCATTCCCGGTGGTGTCGTTGGTGAGGAAGGTGTTCACGCCGACGATGGGCAGGCTGCCGTCGTGTTTCTTGTGTTCGTAGTGCAGGCTCTCTTCCTGGATCTTGCCGCGCTGGTACTGGGTCTCCATGGCACCCAGGACGCCGCCGCGCTCGGACAGGCGCTCGAACTCCTGATACACCGCCTCTTCCACCAGGTCCGTCAGCTGTTCAACGATGAAACTGCCTTGCAGCGAGTTCTCGTTCTTGTTGAGCCCCAGCTCCTTGTTGATGATGAGCTGGATGGCGACGGCACGGCGTACGGACTCCTCGGTGGGGGTGGTGATGGCCTCGTCATAGGCGTTGGTGTGCAGGCTGTTGCAGTTGTCGTACAGCGCGTAGAGCGCCTGCAGCGTGGTGCGGACGTCGTTGAACTGGATTTCCTGCGCGTGCAGTGACCGGCCGGACGTCTGGATGTGGTACTTCATCATTTGCGAGCGCGGTCCGGCGCCGTAGCGCTCACGCATGGCCCGCGCCCAGATGCGTCGCGCCACCCGGCCCAGCACGGCGTACTCGGGATCCATGCCGTTTGAGAAGAAAAATGACAGGTTCGGCGCGAAGTCGTCGACCCGCATGCCGCGCGCCAGGTAGTACTCGACGATGGTGAAACCGTTGGCCAGGGTGAAGGCGAGTTGGCTGATCGGGTTCGCACCGGCCTCGGCGATGTGGTACCCGGAGATCGACACCGAGTAGAAGTTGCGGACCTGCCGATCGACGAAATACTGCTGGATGTCGCCCATCATGCGCAGGGCGAACTCGGTGCTGAAGATACAGGTGTTCTGGGCCTGATCCTCCTTGAGAATGTCCGCCTGTACGGTGCCGCGCACCGACTTCAACGTCTCGGCCGCGATACGCGCGTACGTGTCGGCGTCGACTACCTGATCCCCGGTGACGCCCAGCAGGCCGAGCCCCAGCCCGTCGTTGCCGGATGGCAGTTCACCGGCGTAGGCCGGACGTGGCGCGTCGGCCAGCAGCGCGTGGATCTTCTGTTCAGCGGCCGCCCACTGCCCGGACTGGTGCAGGTGTTTCTCCACCTGCTGATCGATGGCGGCGTTCAGGAACATGGCCAGAATCATCGGTGCCGGGCCGTTGATGGTCATCGACACCGAGGTGCTCGGATCGCACAGGTCGAAGCCGGAATAGAGCTTCTTCATGTCGTCCAGGCAGCAGATGGACACGCCCGAATTACCGACCTTGCCGTAGATGTCTGGCCGCGGGTGCGGGTCCTCACCGTACAAGGTGACCGAGTCGAAGGCCGTCGACAGGCGTGCCGCCGGCTGGCCCTTGGACAGGTAATGAAAACGCCGGTTGGTGCGCTCGGGCGTGCCCTCGCCGGCGAACATGCGTATGGGATCCTCGCCGGCGCGGCGGTAGGGGTAGACGCCGCCGGTGTAGGGGTAGGCCCCGGGCAGGTTCTCGTTGCCGAGAAAACGCAGCAGCTCGCCCCAGTCTCGGTAGGGCGGCGGCGCCAGTTTTGGGATGCGCAGGCCCGACAGGGTCTCGACGTAGTTGTCGCCGCTGACGGTGCGCCCGCGCACGTCGTACGCGTAGTGCTCGCTTGTGACGGCGTCGTGGCGTGCGGGCCAGTCGCGCAGCAGGGCGAGCGACGCGTCGTCAAGCTCGGCAAGCGCGGCGTTGTAGCGCTGACGCAGCGTTCGCAGGGTGCGGTCATCGCTGTCGGTCAACGCCGCGGCCGGATAAGGGGTCAGCGCTGCGGGCAGCGCCGGATCCTCAAGCGCCGCAAGGCTCTGGTAATGGCTCTGGGCCAGGCTCGCTGCCTCGGCTTCGCGTTCGAGACGCGCGCGCACGCCGCGTCCGCTCGCGGTGATTTCGGCCAGATAGCGGGCCCGTGACGGTGGTATCAGTGCCTGGGCGCGCGGTTCGCGCTGACTCACGTCCAGGGCCGGTGTCCAGCGCGCGGCGTCCAGGCCCAGCTTGTCGACCAGCCGGCGGCACAGCGAGACGAACAGCCAGTTCACGCCCGGGTCGTTGAATTGGCTGGCGATGGTCGGGAACACCGGCAGGTCGGCGTCTGGCAGGTCGAACGCGTGGCGGTTGCGCCGCCACTGCTTGCGCACATCGCGCAGCGCATCCTCGGCGCCACGCTTCTCGAACTTGTTGAGTACCACCAGCTCGGCGTAGTCGAGCATGTCGATCTTTTCCAGCTGCGTGGCGGCGCCGTACTCGCTGGTCATGACGTAGATCGGCAGGTCTACCAGATCGACCACTTCGCTGTCGCTTTGGCCGATGCCCGCGGTCTCGACCACGATCAACCCGAAGCCGCAGTCGGCCAGGAAGTCGATTTCGTCCTTGAGGACCGCCGAGGTGGCCAGGTGCGAGCGACGCGTGGCCACCGAGCGCATGAAAATCCGCTCGTCGGCGAGCGCGTTCAGGCGAATGCGGTCGCCGAGCAGCGCGCCGCCGGTTCGCCTGCGGGTGGGGTCGACGGCCAGTACCGCCACGCGCAGATGTTCGAATTCGCGCACGAAGCGCAGCAACAGTTCATCGGTGAGGCTGGACTTGCCGGCACCGCCGGGGCCGGTGATGCCGATGATCGGCGGACGCGCCGCGACGGCTTTGGGCCAGACCGCAGCCAGGCGCTGGCGGGCCGGATCGTCTCCCTGGCGGGTTTCGATGGTGGTCAGGCAACGGGCGATCGCCAGGTGGTCGGCCGTATCCGCAGGGCGCGTTGGCAGGGTGTCGACACGGTGGGCGGCGGTGCGTGCGAGCATGTCGGCAATCATGCCGTCCAGGCCCAGTGTGCGGCCGTCTTCGGGACTGTAGAGACGCTCGACGCCGTACGTTTCCAGTTCCTGGATCTCGGCGGGCACGATCACGCCGCCCCCGCCGCCGAACACCCGCACATGGCTGGCACCCGCCTCGCGCAGCAGGTCCACCATGTACTTGAAGAACTCCACGTGGCCGCCCTGATAGGACGAAATGGCGATGCCGTCCGCGTCTTCCTGCAGGGCGGCACGCACGATGTCCTGCACGCCGCGGTTGTGGCCCAGGTGGACGACTTCGGCGCCCTGTTCCTGCATCAGCCGACGCATGATGTTGATGGCCGCGTCGTGGCCGTCGAACAGCGAGGCCGCAGTGATGAAACGCAGCGGGCGGTTGCCGGCGACGACGGCGCCTGCGTCGGGCGAACGCGCTGTTTGCATGAGAGCACTCCTGGGACGGCCGGTGTCTGAGCCGGTGCCCACCGGCGGGACGTTGGACGGAATTTTAAACGCCCGTTGAAGTGTGCGACGCTGTGCTGGTTGCTGGGGGGCGAGGCTGAGGGCAGTGCGCATCGGAATGGTGCAAGGACGCTGTCGTCGGGTGCAGCGCCATGTCCCGCCCGCTGACGGCTGCGCGCATCGCTCCAGTGGGCTGGCGTCGCGCCCTAACAGTGGCGTTTGGCAATAGGTTTTTTTGCCGTTCGCTCGACACAGATGGCCGCTTCGAGTAACCGGGCTTGTGTGGCACGCCTGCTGCATACATGAAAGTGCATGCGAGGCGTAACGGAGGGCAGCGTGGCGCGTACCGTATCGATTCATTCCTATCGCGGCGGAACCGGAAAATCCAACCTGGTCGCTAACCTGGCGGCCGCCTTGGCTCGTGCCGGCCAACGCGTGGGCGTGGTCGATACCGACATCCAGTCACCGGGCATCCACGTCTTGTTCGGGCTGGCGCCGGAGCGCATCGGCCACACGCTGAACGACTTTCTGTGGGGCGTCTGCGACATTGCCGCGGCCACCTACGACTGCACCGCTGCGGTTGGCCCGTGCAGCGGCTCGGTGCACCTGGTGCCGTCCAGCATCAAGGCCGGTGACATCGCCCGCATCATCAAGCAGGGGTTCGACGTCGGCCTGCTGAACGACGGATTCCAGCAGCTCGGGCAGGCGCTGGATCTGGACTTTCTGCTGGTGGATACCCACCCCGGTGTGAACGAGGAAACCCTGCTGTCGATCGCCGTCTCGGATTCCCTGCTGCTGGTGGTCCGACCGGACCGGCAGGATTTTCAGGGCACTGCAGTGACAGTCGACCTGGCCCGCCAGCTCGATGTGCAGGATGCCAACGTGGTGCTCAACAAGGTGCTGCCCGGTATGGACCACGCCGCGTTGACCGAGCGGGCCAGGGCGGCTTTCGGTATTCCGGTGCTGGCCGTGTTGCCGTTGTGCGAGGGCCTGCTGAGCCTGGGCAGCGAGAGCATTTTCGGCGTCTCCATGCCCGACGATCCGTATGCCGTCGGCGTCAGCGCTATGGCGGCCCGTCTGCTGGGGTAGCCAGCGCTTGCACGTGTGTTTGACGTTGCCCGTGGCCCGGGGCGTCAGGCCGGGTGCACCGGTGGGCCGATTCACCGCCGATCCTGGCCGGTGTGGCGCAATGGCCCGCGGCGGGCCGACGTGTGACAGCCACAGGTCGGTGGTCTTGTAGTCGTTCGGGAGAGCGTGAGATGCCGGAGCAGTCATCCGATATTGGCGCCCTGGTGCGGGGCATCCGCACCGCGGTGTCGCCGTTTCGTTCCGTCCTGCGCGAGCTGCACGGAAGCTACAGTTCAGTGTCTGACGGAACGGTGGCCGACTACATTCCGGAGCTGGCCGGCGCCGATCCGGCCTGGTTCGGCATTGCCGCGGCAGGCGCTGCGGACGGCCAGTTGTTCGAGGCCGGCCACAGCGGGCTGGAGTTCACCATCCAGTCCATCGCCAAGCCGTTCGTGTTCGGTCTGGCGCTGGAAGACAACGGCCGCGAGAACGTGGCGGAACGGGTTGGCGTCGAGCCGACCGGCGATGCCTTCAACTCCATCATCAAGCTCGACGAGGGCAGCCACCGGCCACACAACCCGATGGTCAATGCCGGCGCCATCGCCACCGCTGCGCTGCTCAAGGGTGATACCCAGGTGGCTCGGCTGAACCGGCTGCTGGACATGTTTGGGCGCTACATCGGCCGGCGGCCGAAGGTGGATGTGGCGGTGTTCGCCTCCGAGCGGCACACCGGCCACCGCAACCGCGCCATCGCCCACCTGCTGCTGAACTTCGGCATGCTGCCGCCGAACGTGGAGGAGGTGCTGGACCTGTATTTCCAGGCCTGCTCGGTACTGGTCACGGCGCGCGACCTGGCCATGATGGCAGCGACTCTGGCCAATGGCGGCGTCAATCCGCTCACCGGCGAGCGCGCCCTGCAGGCACGGTACGTGCAAGACGTGCTGAGTGTCATGTATACCTGCGGCATGTACGACTACGCCGGTCAGTGGGCCTATGAGGTGGGGTTGCCGGCCAAGAGCGGTGTGGCGGGCGGCGTGATCACGGTGGTGCCCGGCCGCATGGGGATGGCCGTGTTCTCGCCACCGCTGGACAGCCACGGCAACAGCGTGCGGGGCGTGGCCGTGTGCCGGGAATTGTCGCGCCGCTTCGGGCTGCACTGCTTCAGCAGTGCGCCTGCTGCCGACGGCGCGCAGCTGCCGTGGCCGGCGCCGGGCGCCGCCACAAGCCCGCAGCCGGCATGATCGACATCGACTCCGCAGCTGCGGTGCAGCTGTCGCCGCGCCTGCTGCACGATCTGCGCACGCCGATTAACGCCATCCTGGGTTATTCGGATTTGCTGCTGGACGATGCGCCGGACGACACTGACCTGTGCGACAGGGTGCTGCCGGTTCGCGCGGCCGGCGACGAACTGAACGCCCTGGTCGGTCTACTGCCGGCGGCCGGTGTCGTGGAGCTCGCCTGGCTGGCATCGCTGCAGCCACCGCTGGTGCGTCTGAAAGCCGCCGTGGCGGTGCTGAAGACCCACTCCGCGGCTCCGGCCGAGGACGTTGCGCGCATCGAAACGGCGTGCGGGCGTCTGGATGGCATGCTGGCCTCTTTGGCGGCGAACGAAAGTCCGGTCGAGCCGATGGTCGGAGCCGTGTCTCAGGTGCGTGAGGTGCCGGTGCAGGCAGCCCCGTCGGGCAGTCTCATCCTGGTGGTGGACGACAACGATCTGAACCGCAACCTGCTGGGCCGACGCCTGCAGCAGCTCGGCCACCGGGTGGACGAGGCGGGTGACGGCGACACCGGCCTGCGCATGTTGCACCGCCGCACCTATGACCTGCTGCTGCTGGATATCGTCATGCCCGGCCTGGATGGCTACGAGGTGCTGGCGCGCCTGCGGGCGGATGCCGAGCTGTCGAGGGTGCCGGTGCTGGTGATTTCGGCGCTCACCGAGATGGACAGCGTGGCCCGCTGCATCGAACTGGGCGCCGTGGATTTCTTGCCCAAGAACGTGGACACCGTGGTGCTGCGCGCGCGCGTCAACCGCTCGCTGGAGCAGAAGCGGGCGCGCGACCGCGAGATGAGTTACCTGAGGGATGTGGCGCAACTGACCGCTGCGGCGGCGTGCGTGCGCGATGGCCAGGCGGTGGACATGACAGCCGTCGAGCGGGTGGGCGAGCGTTCGGACGACCTCGGCGAGCTGGCCCGCGCATTCGGCCGTATGGTGCAGGAAATCGCTCAGCGGGAGGCCGCCCTGCGTGCCCAGCTGGAGGAAGTTCAGCGCCTCGAGGTGGATGCCGCCAGCCGCAGTCAGGCGGTGGCGGCCATCGCGGAATCGGAGTATTTCCAGTCGCTGCGCGCCAAGGCACAGGCCCTCAAGAACCGTTGAACCGGTCTCAGGTGCCGTTGCCTTCGAGCAGGCCGTTCATCTTGGCGAGAAGCCGTTCCAGGTCGATGGGCTTGGTGTCGTAGTCGTCACAGCCGGCGGCCAGGGCCCGGTCGCGGTCCTCGCTCATGGCGTGTGCCGTCAGTGCGATGACCGGGATACCGGCCGTGGCGGGGTCTGCCTTGAGCCGGCGAGTGGCTTCCCAGCCGTCGAGCACGGGCAGGCTCATGTCCATCAACACCAGGGCCGGCGCCTCGCTGCGGGCGCGGGCTATGCCGGCGGCGCCGTCTTCCGCCAGCAGGACTTCGAATCCCCTGCGTGTGAGGCGTCGCGACAGCATGTCGCGATTCATCTCGTTGTCTTCGACCAGCAGAATCTTGGGCATGGCGGTTCATCCTTCAGCCAGGCGGGCCTTGATGCGCGTGTCGCGCAGCGCATGGCCGACCGCCGCTTGCAGGGCGCCGCGTGTCAGCTCCGATTTGCTGATCCACAGCGCGCGTAGCGTGTCGAGGCTGTCCTGGTCACCATCGAGCCGCTGCGAGGTGACGACGATGACCGGTGTCGACACGCGGTTTTTTTCGTTGTCGCGCAGGCGGGTGAGAAACTCCTGGCCGCTCATGCCCGGCATCAGCCAGTCCAGCAGGATGAGGTCCGGCTGTCGGTGTTGCATGAGGTCGAGCGCCTGCCAGCCGTCGGCCGCTTCCAGGAACTGCCAGCGCCCGTCGGCCAGAGCACGACGCATGAGCACCCGCGCCTCGGGATCGTCGTCCACCAGCAGCACCGTGCCCTCGCGCGGCACCAGGCCACAGCGGCGCAGGCTGGCGGCCAGCTGGTGGCGATCGACCGGCTTGGTCATGAAGTCCGCGGCGCCGAGCGAGAAGGCCATTTCGCTGTCGTCCAGCATGGTCAGCACGATGACCGGAATGGCGCGTGTGTCCGGGTCGTTCTTGATGGTCGACAGCACCGACCAGCCGTCCTGGTGCGGCATGAGCACGTCGAGGATGATCGCCTGCGGACGCTGGCGCTGCACGATGGCCAGTCCTTCGTCGCCGGTGGTGGCGGTGGCGACCCGATAGCCCTCACGGTTCAGCAGCCGGCCGAGCAGGTCCAGCATGCCGGGGTCATCGTCGATCACCAGCACCAGGTCACCGCCCTGTCCGGTCTGCGGCGGGGAGTCGATCGCCTCCTCCTCGACGGCGGCCTCGCTGACGTGCAGCGGCAGATCGATCACGAAGGTGGAGCCCACGCCCGCCGCCGAGCGCACGGTGATGTCGCCGCCCATCAGGCGGCAGAAGCGGCGGCTTATGCTCAGGCCCAGGCCGGTGCCGCCGAACTGTCGGCCCGTCGAGCTGTCAGCCTGCGCGAAGGACTGGAAGATGTGACCCTGCTGCGACGCGGCGATGCCGATGCCCGTATC
>DQBD01000261.1:0-2351 GCA_003526065.1 Gammaproteobacteria bacterium
ACCAGTGGGTAAGCGCTTACCTCGGTGCCAGTGTGACCGGAGAGCCTGCTTCCGCGGATGCCAGCTTCCGGCGCTATTTTCGCGTGTATCACGGCGCCGGCAGCCTGATTGCCATGGACGCGCCGCCGCCGGCCGAAGACTGCCGGCCGTTTGTCCACGTGGCCGGCCTGCTGCGCGACGCCGGCCTGCACGCGCCGCAGGTGCTGGCGGCGGACCTCGAGCGCGGCTTTCTGCTGCTGAGCGACCTTGGGCGGCAGACCTACCTGGAGGTGCTGGCCGAGGACAACGCGCAGGCGCTGATGACGGCCGCCATCGACGCGCTGGTGCGCTGGCAGCAGGCCAGTCGGCCGGACGTGCTGCCGCCGTACGATGCGGCATTGCTGGGCCGCGAGCTGGATCTGTTTCCCGACTGGTACGTGGCGCGGCATCTCGGGCTCGCGTTCACGGCCGCCGAGGCGGCCGCCTGGCAGGCGCTGCGGGCGCAGCTGATCGAGCGCGCGCTGGCCCAGGCGCCGGTGTTCGTGCACCGCGACTACATGCCGCGCAACCTGATGCCGGGCGAGCACGGGCCGGGCATCCTGGACTTTCAGGACGCCGTCTACGGGCCGATCAGCTATGACGTGGTGTCGCTGCTGCGCGACGCCTTCCTGTCGTGGCCGCCGGCGCGCGAGCAGGCCTGGCTGGAACGCTACTGGCGCCAGGCGCGCGCGGCCGGGCTGGGGGTGCCGGACTCGCTGGCCGCCTTTGGCGAGGACTGCGACCTGATGGGGGCGCAGCGTCACCTGAAGGTGCTGGGCATCTTCGCGCGCCTCAATTACCGCGACGGCAAGCCGCGCTACCTGGCCGAGACGCCGCGTTTCGTCGGCTACATCGAGGCCGCCGCCGCGCGCACCCCGCTGCTGGCGCCGCTGGCGCAACTGCTGGCGGGCCTGCACGCCCGGGTGGCGGCATGAAGGCGATGATCCTCGCTGCCGGGCTGGGCACGCGCATGGGCGCACTCACCCGGACCCTGCCGAAGCCGCTCCTGGCGGTCAACGGCCGCCCGCTGATCGTGCATCTGGTGGAGGCGCTGGCGGCCGCGGGCCTGCGCGAGCTGGTGGTCAACCTGGCCTACCGCGGCGAGCAGATCGAGGCGGCGCTTGGCGACGGCACGGCGCTGGGTGTGCGCATTGACTACTCACGCGAGCCGGACGGTCCGCTGGGCACCGGGGGCGGCGTGCTGCGGGCGCTGCCGTTGCTGGGACCGGCGCCGTTCGTGCTGGTCAACGCCGATGTCCACAGCGGCTATCCGTTCGGCGCCTTGCCGCGCCGGCCGGCCGGGCTGGCGCACCTGGTGCTGGTCGACAACCCCGACCACAACCCCGGGGGCGACTTTGCGCTGGCCGGCGATGCCCGGGTTGCCAACCCCCGGGTTACAAACGAGGAGGCGGGGCGGCTGACCTTTGCCGGCATCAGCGTCATCGATCCCGCGCTGCTGGCCGGCCATGCGGGGCCGGACAGCTTCAGCCTGACTCCGCTGCTGCGTGCCGCCGCCGACCGCGGCCTGGTCAGCGGCGAGCATTACCCCGGCCCGTGGCTGGACGTGGGCACGCCGCAGCGCCTGGCCGCCGCCCAGCAGCCGCCGTGCTAGACACACTGCGCGCCCGTGCCGGAGACCTGCTGGGCACGCTCGGCATCGACCCCGGCTGGCTGGTGTGGGCCACGCCGGTGTCGCTGCTGACCCTGCTGGCGACGGTGCTGCTGTTGCCGCTGCTGGTGGCGCGCCTGCCGCAGGACTACTTCTATCGCGAACACCGCCCGCCGCGCCCGCACACCGGTCACTGGGTGTTGCGGCTGCTGCTGCTGGTGATCAAGAACACGCTGGGCGCGGTGCTGCTGGTGGCCGGCCTGGCCATGCTGGTGCTGCCCGGGCCGGGACTGGTGGCCCTGCTGGCGGCGTTTGCGCTGCTGAACCTGCCCGGCAAGTACCGCCTCGAGCGCTGGGTGGTGAGCCGGCCGGCGGTGCGCGCGGCCATCGGCCGGATGCGCGAACAGGCCGGCCGGCCGCCGCTGCATCTGCCCTGACCGGGTGGGTCGAGGCGGCGTTTTGCCGTAAGCTTTGCGCCCGCCGGCGCCTGCACCGGCGCCGTTTTCGAGGAGACCCGACGCATGACCCGCACCGTTTCGACCGTTGCCGTCGCCGCCGTGCTGCTGGCCGCCATGGCCGCCACGCGCAGCCATCAC
This sequence comes from Gammaproteobacteria bacterium, assembly GCA_003526065.1. Next base: position 2,224 of record DQBD01000261.1, read on the forward strand.
TTCGCCGACCTGATCGGCCCCGGGGACGCCAGCGTGGCGGCGTTCTTCCTCGGCGGCCTCCTGTTGCGGCGGGTCGGCTGGTTCGCGCTGTTTGCGGGGGTCGCCGGGTTGATCGACCTGATGGCCCT
>DQBD01000261.1:2574-8646 GCA_003526065.1 Gammaproteobacteria bacterium
CTGATGGCCCTGTGGGGCGGCGTGAGCGCTGCCTGCGTGACGCCGGGGTACGCCCTGCTGTTGCCGGCCTACGGTGCGCTGTGGCTGGCCGGCGGCCGCGCGACCGGGCTGCTGGAGTCGGTGCCGGGACTGCTGCGCGGCACCGCCTGGCTGGTGGCCGGTACGGTGGCGTTCTTCGCCATCTCGAACCTTGGTTTCTATGCCTTCTCGCCGGCCGTGGCCGAGTTGACGGTGATGGAATTCGCCGGTCGCGTGGCGGTGTACCTGCCCGGCTACCTGGCGCAGGCCTTCCTGTACGGCGCCTTCGGGCTGCTGCTTGCGCGGCTGCTGGGCGCCGACACGCGTCCGGTCGCGGCGGCGGCCTGAACGGATAGGGGCCACCCATGGGCAAGCGCCTGACGCGCATCTATACGCGCACCGGGGATCAGGGCAGCACCGGCCTGGGTGACGGCTCGCGGGTGGCCAAGGATGCCGCGCGGGTGGAAGCCTACGGCACGGTCGACGAGCTCAACAGCGTGCTCGGGCTGCTGCGCACGCACACGCTGCCGGCGCCGATCGACGCCTGGCTGGGTGATGTCCAGCACCGGCTGTTCGACCTGGGCGGCGAGCTGTGCATTCCCGGCCACAGCATCATCACCGATGCGCACGTGACGGCGCTGGAGACCTGGCTGGACACGCTGAACGCGCAGCTCGAACCGCTGGCGGATTTCATCCTGCCCGGCGGCAGCCCGGCAGCCGCCACCTGCCACCTGGCGCGCACGGTGTGCCGGCGCGCCGAGCGCCGGGTGGTGACGCTGCAGGCGCAGGAGCCGGTCAACGGCCCGGCGCTGCGCTACCTGAACCGGCTGTCGGACCTGTTGTTCGTGCTCTCGCGGTCGCTGAACCACGCCGCCGGCGTGGCCGACGTGGTCTGGCAGCGTCCGGCGCCGCCGCCCGGCAGCTGAAGCGCCTGCCGGCGGGTCGCCGGCCGTTCTAGAACCAGCGGCGTCGCTTGAAATACACCAGCATGGCCCCGGCCACGGCCAGCATCACGAGCCACAGCACCGGGTAGCCGTAGTCCCAGTGCAGTTCCGGCATGGCCCAGGGACTGGTCGGGTTGACGCTGAAGTTCATGCCGTAGACGCCGACCAGGAAGGTCAGCGGGATGAACACCGTGGCGATCACGGTCAGTACCTTCATCACTTCGTTCTGCCGGTTGCTGATGCTCGACAGGTACAGATCGAGCATGCCGGCCAGCATGTCGCGGTAACTCTCCAGCAGTTCGATGATCTGCACGGCGTGGTCGCTGACGTCGCGAAAGTAGATGCGCGTGGCCTCCGCCACCAGCGGTGAATCACCGCGCGACAGGCTGGCCAGCACATCGCGCGCCGGCCACACGGCGCGGCGGATCAGCAGGGTTTCGCGCTTCAGGCGGTGCAGCTCGTGCAGGGCGTCCGGCCCCGGGTGATCCAGCAGGTCGGTTTCCAGGTCCTCGATGCGCTCGCCGAGCGTCTCGAGCACCGGAAAGGCGTGGTCGACCACTGCGTCCAGCAGGGCGTGCGCCAGACGGTCGGCGCCGGCGCGGCGCAGGCGGCTGGCCGGGTCGTGCAGGCGGCTACGCACGCCGGCGAACAGGTCCTCGTCGCCGTGGTAGATGCTGATCACGAAATCGCCACCGAGGAACAGCGCGAAGTCGTCGACCGTCGGTCGTTCACTGCCCTGTGTCAGGCAGCGCAGTTCCAGGAACAGGTGGTCGTCGAACACGTCGAGCTTCGGCCGCTGGCCGTGGTTCATCACGTCCTCGAGCGCCAGCGGGTGCAGGCCGAACGCCTCGCCGGTGCGGCGCAGGTCGTCCACCCGTGGCGTGCCGGCAAAGTGCAGCCACAGCACCGTTCCAGGCTGGCGCAGCGTGGCCGGCTCCTGCGGCAGGCCGGGGCTGTCGTATCGGATGGTGTCGGCGTCGTACCCCAGGACGTGCACCACCGTGTGCGGTGCCGTTGCCGGTGGACGCAGTTCCCCAGGGGCGCTGCCGGGCGGGGCGTAGTGTTTGTGAAACAGGTCGACCATGCGGGCTCCGTGCGGCAGGGCGGGCGTTTATAAGAGTAAGGAATAAATAACTAGATATTTATTTCTTCCCTCACATAAAAGCGCTTTCTATGATGCCGACCTCGCTCAGATTGTGCCGATCGTCATGAATGCGCCCATCACCGCTGCCCATCTCCCGCTGACCGACGCCCAGGCCGAGCGCCTGCGGACACTGGTCGGCGAACTGTCGCCTGCCCAGCTGCTGTGGGTCAGCGGCTACCTGGCCGCCCATGCGCAGCACGGCGGTGATGTGCCGGCGACGCCGGCCGCGACGGCGGCCGGGGCGCTGACGGTGCTGTATGGCTCGCAGAGCGGCAACGGCGCCAAGCTGGCGCGACGCCTGGCGGAGCTGGCACAGGCGCGCGGGCTGGCGGTGACGCTGACCAGCACTGCCGATTACAAGCCCGTCCGGTTGCGCGACGAGCGCACGCTGGCGCTGATCGTCAGCACCCACGGCGAGGGCGAGCCGCCGGACAGCGCGCGCGAGCTGCACGAGTACCTGCACGGGCGCAAGGCGCCGCGGCTGGAGAGCCTGCGCTACGCGGTGCTGGCGCTGGGGGATTCGAGTTATCAGTTCTATTGCCAGACCGGCAAGGACTTCGATGCCGCGTTCGAAAAGCAGGGCGCGCAGCGCCTGTTCGAGCGGGTGGATTGCGACATCGACTACGACGACGCGGCCGCGGCCTGGATGGAGCAGCTGCTCGGCCGCGTGGGCAGCGCGCCGGCGGTGCGTGCCACGCCGGCGCTCACGCCGGTCGGCGGCGGCATGCAGTACGACAAGCGCAACCCGTACCAGGCCGAGGTGCTCGAAAACATCGTCCTGAACGGACGTGGCTCGGACAAGGAAACCCGCCACATCGAGCTGGCCGTGCCCGGCTTGAGCTACACGCCGGGCGATGCGCTGGGCGTGCTGGCGCAGAACGACCCGCGGCTGGTCGACGAGTTGCTGTCCGTGCTGGACCTGTCCGCCGAGGCGCCGGTCAGCGTGGGCGGGGTGGCGCTGCCGCTGGCCCAGGCGCTGACCGGTCATCTGGAGATCACCGCGCTGACGCGACCGTTCCTGGCCGGCTGGGCCGCGCTGGCCGGCGCTGACAGGCTGACCGCGCTGCTGGCGGACGGCAACGAGGCGGCGCTGCGCGCGTTTCTGGACGGGCGGCAGATCATCGACGTGGTGCAGGCGTTTGCGCTGCCGGGTCTGGAGGCCGATGCCTTCGTGGGCCTGCTGCGCCGCCTGCCGCCGCGGCTGTACTCGCTCGCGTCGAGCCTGGCAGCCTCCCCGGACGAGGCCCACGTCACCGTGGCGGCGGTGCGCTACCACAGCCACGGCCGCGCGCGTGCGGGTGTCGCCTCCACCTGGCTGGCCGACCGCGTGCAACCGGGCGACACGGTGCCGGTGTTCATCGAGGCCAACGAGAACTTTCGCCTGCCGGCCGATCCGCAGGCGCCGGCGATCATGATCGGCCCCGGTACCGGCGTGGCGCCGTTTCGGGCCTTCCTGCAGGAGCGCGAGGTGCAGGGCGCGACGGGACAGAACTGGTTGTTCTTCGGTGACCGCCATTTCCACACCGATTTCCTGTACCAGACCGACTGGCAGGGCTGGCTGAAGGGCGGCCTGCTGACGCGCATGGATGTTGCGTTCTCGCGCGACCAGGCGCGGAAGGTCTATGTGCAGGACCGCCTGCGCGAGCGTGGCGGCGAGCTGTATGCCTGGCTGCAGAGCGGCGCCCACGTGTACGTGTGTGGCGACGCCACGGCCATGGCCGCCGACGTGCATGCGGCGCTGCGCGACATCGTCGCCGCCGAAGGGGGGCTCGGTGCCGAGGCAGCGGAGGAGTACCTGCGCGAACTCGCCCGCACGCGCCGCTACCAGCGCGACATCTACTGATTGCAGGTTCCAGCCCATGAACGCGCCCGATCCGAAAACCCTGAACGACGTCGAACAGATCAAGGCCCGCAGCCGTCATCTGCGCGGCACGATTGCCGATGGCCTGGTCGATCCACTGACCGGCGCCATCGCGCCGGACGACAACGCGGTCCTGAAGTTCCACGGCAGCTACCAGCAGGACGACCGCGACCTGCGCGAGGAGCGCCGGCGCCAGAAGCTGGAGCCGGCGTATCAGTTCATGATCCGCGTGCGCCTGCCGGGTGGTGAATGCACGCCGGCGCAGTGGCTGGCGCTGGATGACATCGCCGGCGCGCATGCCAACGGCACGCTGCGCCTGACCACGCGCCAGACGTTCCAGTTCCACGGCATCCGCAAGCCGCACTTCAAGCCGGCCATGCAGGCCATCCACGCGGCGGGCCTGGACACCATCGCCGCCTGCGGGGACGTGAACCGCAACGTGCTGGCCAGCGCCAATCCGTACCGCTCGCCGCTGCATGCGGCGGCCGGGGCGCTGGCGCGGGCGGTCAGCGAGCATCTGCTGCCGCGCACCAACGCCTACGCGGAGATCTGGCTCGACGCGCCGGCCGTGGATCCGGGCACGGAAGTGGAGCCCGTCTACGGCCCGCTGTACCTGCCGCGCAAGTTCAAGATCGGCATCGCCGTGCCGCCGGACAACGACGTCGACGTGTACGCACAGGACCTGTCGTTCATCGCGGTCGAGGACGGCGGCCAGCTGGTCGGCTGGAATGTGCTGGTCGGCGGCGGCATGGGCATGACCCACGGCGAGAAGGCCACCTACCCGCGCCTGGCCGATGTGCTGGGTTTCTGCACGCCCGAGCAGGCCCTGGCCGTGGCCGAGCAGGTGGTGTGCGTGCAGCGTGATTTCGGTGACCGCACCAACCGCCGTCACGCGCGTCTGAAGTACACCATCGACGACCGTGGCGTGGACTGGTTCAAGGCCGAGCTGGAAAACCGGCTGGGTTTTGCGCTGGCGCCGGCGCGGCCGTTTGCCTTCGAGCGCAACACGGACGCCTTCGGCTGGCACGAGGGGCCGGACGGGCGCTGGCACTACACGCTGTTCGTTGAGAACGGCCGCGTCGCCGACCGTGGCGCGCGCCGCCTGCGCACGGGCTTGCGCGAGATCGCCCGCGTGCATCGGGGCCTGTTCGCGCTGACCAACAACCAGAACGTCACCATTGCCGGTGTCGAGGCCGCGCGCCGCGCGGCCATCGCGACGCTGATCGACGAATACGGGCTCGAGCGCGAGGCGTCGCGGCTGCGGCAAAACGCCATGGCCTGCGTGGCCATGCCCAGTTGCGCGCTCGCCATGGCCGAGAGCGAGCGCTACCTGCCGGACCTGATCACGCGCCTGGACGGGGTGATCGACGCCTGCGGCCTGGCCGACACGCCGATCACGCTGCGCATGACCGGCTGCCCCAACGGCTGCGCGCGGCCCTATCTCGCTGAGATCGCGCTGGTCGGCAAGGCGCCGGGGCACTACAGCCTGTTCCTCGGGGGCGACAGCCTCGGCAGGCGCCTCAATCGGGAAGTGCTCGACAATGCCGACGAGGCCCAGATCCTTGCCGAGCTGGACGGCTGGTTCGGCCGCTTTGCCGCGGAGCGGCGGGCAGAGGAATCGTTCGGCGATTTCGCCGCGCGTCATCTGCTGCCGGCCGGGGAGGCGGCCTGATGCCCCCCGCCGGCCCGCTTACCGCCCGCGACGAGGGCGAGACGCGCCGCGAGGCGCTCGAGCACTGCAACCGCCGTCTTGCAGATCTCGGCGCGGCGGCGCGGGTCCGCTGGGCGCTCGAACACCTGCCCGGCAACCACGTGCTGAGTTCGAGCTTCGGCGCACAGGCGGCGGTGATGCTGCACCTGGTCACAAGGGTTGTCCCCGACCTGCCGGTGATCCTGGTCGATACCGNNGCCGAGATCGGCCTGGTCGGCAAGGCGCCCGGCAAGTACAACCTGTACCTGGGGGCCGGCTTCCACGGCCAGCGCCTGGGCAAGCTGTACCGCGAGAACATCGGCGAGGACGCCATTGTCGAGGCGCCCATCGGTGACCTCGATATGGTCGGCGAGCTGGAACTTCCGCTCGAACGCAATCTTCATCGCCGGATCGC
>DQBD01000111.1 GCA_003526065.1 Gammaproteobacteria bacterium
TAGGACTGGAACACCATGGACACGCCGCGCTCGGCCGGCGGCAGGTCGGTGACGTCGCGTTCGCCAATGTGGATGCGCCCGTCGCTGACCTCTTCCAGGCCGGCGATCAGGCGCAGCAGGGTCGACTTGCCGCAGCCCGAGGGGCCGACGAACACCACCAGCTCGCGCGGCTGGATGTGCAGGTCGATGCCCGGAATGACATCGACCGGCCCGAAGGACTTGCGCACCTGCTCCAGGCGGACTGCCGCCATCACATGCTCTCCGTGGGTGGGTTCATCCCTTCACCGCGCCGGCGGTCATGCCGGCCACCAGGCGGCGCTGGAACACCAGCACCAGCACGATCAGCGGCACGGTGACGGTGACCGAGGCGGCCATCACGTTGCCCCACGGCAGCTCGTGTTCGCTGCCGCCGCTGATCAGGGCGATGGCCACCGGCACGGTGCGCTGGGTGTTGGACAGGGTGAAGGTGAGGGCGAACAGGAACTCGTTCCAGGCGACGATGAAGGCCAGCAGGCCGGTGGCCACCATGGCCGGCCACAGCATGGGCAGGAACACGCGGAACACCAGCGTCAGCGGGCCGGCGCCGTCGAGCAGGGCGGCTTCCTCGATTTCCACCGGCAGGTCGCGGATGAAGGCGGTCAGCACCCAGACCGTGAACGGCAGGGTGAAGATGAGGTAGGACAGCATCAGTCCGAGCGGGTTGTTGAACAGGCCAAGCGCCCGTATCAGCTCGAACAGCCCGGACAGCACCGCCACCTGCGGGAACATGGACGTGGCCAGGATGGCCAGCAGCAGCGGGCCGCGGCCACGGAAGCGGATGCGCGCCAGGGCGAAGGCGGCGGTCAGGCCCAGCAGCAGCGACAGGCCCACCACCACGGTGGCCACCAGCAGCGAGTTCAGGATGTTGCGCCCGAACGGCTGCTCGCCGAACACCCGCAGGTAGTTGCCGAAATCGAGCGCCGGCGGCCAGTAGTGGACCTCGAAGATCTGCGAGCCGCTGGTGAACGAGGTGACCACCGCGTAGTAGAACGGGAACAGCAGGTACACCACCAGCACGGCCAGCAGCAGACCAAAAGCGGCGCGTTGCACGGCGCGCTTCATGCGCGTTGCTCCGACAGGCGGGTGCGCGTGAGCGCCAGATACACCACCGTCAGCAGGCCGATGACCAGGAACAGCAGCGTCGAGGCGGCCGAGCCGTAGCCGACCGCCTGGAAGTCCACCAGCTGCTGGCGGGCATACACCGACAGCGTCATGGTCGCCTCGCTGTTGCCGGTCATGACGTACACCAGGTCGAACACGCGCATGGCGTCGAGCAGGCGGAACACCACGGTCACCACCAGGGCGGGCTTGATCAGCGGCAGCGTGATGCGGAAGAACACCCGCACCGGGTGCACGCCGTCGATGCGTGCCGCCTCGTAGCAGTCGCGCGGCAGCATCTGCAGCGCCGCCAGCACCAGCAGGGCGACGAACGGGGTGGTTTTCCAGATGTCGACCGCGGCCACCGCCCACAGCGCCAGGTCCGGGTCGGCCAGCCAGGCCACCGGCGCGGCAATCAGGCCCAGGCGCAGCAGCACGTCGTTGATGACGCCGAACTGGTCGTGCAGCATCCAGGCCCACATCTTGGCCGACACCACGGTCGGGATGGCCCAGGGCACCAGCATGGCGGCGCGCAGCAGGCCGCGGCCCCGAAAGCCGGCGTTCAGGATCAGCGCGATGCCGACGCCGAGCACGGTCTCGAACAGCACGGTGACCCCGGCAAAGGCCAGCGTGTTGCCCAGTGCCTTCCAGAACAGCCGGTCGGCCAGCAGGCCATACCAGCCGGCGTCGTCACGGGTGAGGTAGTTCTCCAGGCCGACGAAGCGGTAGTCGGCCAGGTAGCCGAGCTCCGCGTCGGTGAAGCTGAACAGTATCGTGCGCAGCAGCGGCCACAGCGCGACCAGCGCCAGCGCCGCCAGCATGGGCGTGACGAACAGCCAGGCGGTGCGCCGGCGTGTGTGCATCCAGCCGCGGCGGGCAGGACGCGTGGGCAGTGGGGAGATGCCGTCGGCCATCGGCGGTCACCAGCGACCGCGCCTGCCGATGCGGTTCAGGCGACCCTCGAGCCGGGCCAGGCGGTCGGCCGCCTCGGCCTCGCCGCTGAGCACGTCGTGCGTCGCCTGCCAGAAGGCACTCGACACGCGGTTGTAGCGGCTGCCGGTGACGCGCGACGGGCGCACCACGGCGTGCTCGAACGTTCGCCGCAGCTGACCGAAGAACGGGTTGGCCGCCAGCACTTCGCTGTCGTCGTACAGCGCCGGCAGGGTCGGGTTGTAGGCGGCGCGGATGGCGCGCTGCTTCTGCTGCGCGGCGCTGGTGAGAAAGCGCACCAGGTCCGCCGCCTCGGCCGGGTGGCGGGAATGCCGCGACACCGCCAGCTGCCAGCCACCCAGCGTGCCGCTGGTCTTGCCCGCGGCGCCGCCACGCGGCAGGGCGCTGACGCCCACCTTGCCGCGCACCGGGCTGTCGGCACCCTGGGCCAGTGCCCAGGCATAGGGCCAGTTGCGCATGAAGATGGCCTTGCCGCTCTGGAACACGCCGCGGGCGGCTTCCTCGTCGTAATTGAGCACGCCCTGTGGCGAGATGCCGCCGACCCACGAGGCCGCCGTTTGCAGCGCCTCGATGGCCTGCGGGTTGTTGACGGTGACCCGGCCGTCGGCGGCCACCAGCGTGCCGCCGCCGAAGGAATCGATCCATTCCAGCGCGTTGCAGGTGAGGCCCTCGTAGGCGCGGCCCTGCCAGACGAAGCCCTGCAGGTCGGTGTTGCCGGCCGCCCGCTCGGCGACGAGGATGGTTTCGGCGCTGCGCGCGAGCTCGTCCCAGGTGGTCGGTGGCGTCAGGCCGTGACGTTCGAGCAGGTCCCGGCGGTAGTACAGCACGCCGGCATCGGTCCACCACGGCATGGCCACCAGCCGGCCGTCGATGGTGCTGTTGGCGATCAGTGCCGGGAAATGCGCCGCCGGCGCGTCGCCGAGGTAGGGCTTCAGGTCGATCAGGTGGCGGTGCAGGATGCCCGGCCACACCACGTCCACCTGCAGCACGTCGATGTCGTCGGCGCCGGCCGCCAGCACCTGCTGATACAGCGCCAGGCGCTCGGTGGACGAGTTCGGCGTCGACACCAGCGTCACCCGATGGCCGGTACGTTCGGCCCATGCCTCGACCGCCGCCGCGCACAGGTCGCGCTCCAGTCCCAGCGCGCCGCAGGCGATGGCCAGTTCCACCGCGCGTGCCGGCAGCGCGCCGCCCAGCAGCAGGGCGGCACACAGCAGGCCGGCGGCGCGCCGGCGCAGCCGGTCAGGCCGCCGCATGCGCAGCGAAATGGTCCGTGAAGTCGCCGGGCATGATGTCGTTGAAGCGCTCGAAGGTGTGCTGCACCCAGTGGTTGACGTCGTATTGGCTGATGTTGGCCAGCATGGTGGTCATGCGCGAGCGCGCCTCGTCCGGATCCATGTCCAGTGCCTGGTCGAGGGCGGCATCCATGGCGCGCTGCGAGTAGGGGTTGGTCAGGACGGCCTGCGGCAGCTCGACGGCACAGCCGGCGAACTCCGACAGCACCAGCACGCCCGGCTGGCCACGCTTGGCGGCGACGAATTCCTTGGCCACCAGGTTCAGGCCGTCGCGCAGGGGCGTGGTCATGCAGATGTCGGCCATGTGGTAGTAGGCGATCACCCGGTCGAACGGGATGGCGTTGCTGAACAGCAGCACCGGTGCCCAGCTGAGCTTCGAGAAGCGGCCGTTGATGCGCCCGACCAGGGCTTCGATGTCGCGCTGCGTGTCGCGGTAGATGCGCATGCCGGACGCCGCCCGCACCGAGGTGACGATGAGCTTCACCTTGCCGTGCAGGTCGGCGCGGCGTTCGAGCAGCCGCTCGAAGGTGGTCAGCGCCTCGCGCATGCCCTTGGTGTAGTCGGTGCGACCGACGGCGATGATCAGGCGCTGCTCGCCCAGTTCCTCGCGGATGCTGCGCTGCAGGGCCTGATTCGGTTCGCTGTCCAGCAGCTGGCCGATCAGGCGCGGGTCGGTGCCGACCGGGAAGGCATCGATGGCGGTGCGCCGCTCGCCGTGACGCAGCACGGTCGGCGTGCGCGGCTCGGACAGCGCCAGGCCGCAGGGTGACATGCCGGCCTCGACGTCCGTTTCCTGTTCCAGCGTCACATTGCGCAGGCCGCGCGCGACGTCGGCGAAGTTGCGGGCGTAGCGTGGAATGTGGAAGCCGACCAGGTCGCAGTCGAGCAGGCTGTCGACGATCTCGTCCCGCCACGGCAACACGTTGAACACGTCCGGCGCCGGGAACGGTGTGTGGTGGAAAAAGGCGATGCGCACGTTCGGCTTGAGCTGGCGCAGGTATTTCGGCACCAGCCACAGGTTGTAGTCGTGCACCCACACCAGGCCATCGTCGTCCGCCTGTTCGGCGGCGGCCTGCGCGAACAGCGCGTTCACCTCACGGAAGGTGCTCCAGTCCACGTTCTCGTAGCGGAACAGCCACGGAAACGAGTGCAGGATGGGCCACAGCGCCTCCTTCGAGGTGACGTGGTAGAACGAGCGCACCTGCTCGGCGGTCAGCGGCAGGCGCGAGACCACGTAGTGGCCGTGGCGGTCGTCGATCTCGATGACCCGCTCGAAGCGCTCGCGCTGGCGCGGGGTCACCTGTTTCCAGGCTACCCAGGCGCCACGGCCATCCACGATGCGGCCGAAAAAGCTCTTCAGCGTCGGCACGATGCCGTTCGGGCTCTCGTGCTCGCGGTAGACGGTGCGGCCGTTCTCGACCACTTCCTGATAGGGCTGGCGGTGATAGACGATCACCAGCGACGATTTCTTCATGCCGTGCGTTCCTCGTCGTGCAGTCCGAAGTGATGGATTGCCTCGGCAATGCCGGCGGCGCCCTCGCCGCGTGCGCGGTGAACCCAGTCGAAGCCGTCGATGGCCTCCAGCAGTTTCGGTTCCGAGTTGCCGACCGCGACACCCTTCAGGCCCGTCTTGAACAGTGACAGGTCGTTGAGCGTGTCGCCGGCCACCAGCACCCGTTCGGCCGCCAGTTCCAGGCGCTCGATCAGGCGCAGCAGCGTCGGCCCCTTCTGCACCCCGCGCGGCAGGACGTCGAAGAAGGTGTCGGCGGACAGCAGCCAGTCGAAGCCGGCGTCCTCCACCTTGCGCAGGGTTTCCTGGCGCAGCTGCTGCGGGTCGTAGTAGTAGCTGACGCGGTGACGGAACGGGGTCGGTTGCAGCGTCAGGCCCGGCTCGTCGGCCAGCAGCTCGAGCACGCGGGCGTTGGCTTCGTTCCACAGTGCGCGGATGTCCTGTTCCAGGGCCTCGATCGGCTCCCAGGTGGCGGTGTCCCAGACGCTGGTGCCGACATCGCCGATGATCAGGTCCGGCCTGGGCATGCCCGGCTGTTCGACCAGCTCGCGCAGGAAGTCGATGTCGCGGCCGGTGACGAAGATCAGCAGCACGTCGTCACGCTGCTGCAGGGCCTGGTAAAGCGCCCGGCGCTGCGCCTCGCTGCCGCCCAGGAAGGTGCCGTCGAGGTCGGTGGCCAGGATCAGTCCCGGCGTGCTGTGTTTGGCAGGTGTGTTCATGCGGAAGGGTGGGGCAACTTGATGAGTTTCTCGAGTGCCGCCGATTCGGCGCGCAGCGGGCGGACCATCAGCAGCTCGATGGCGTCGTCGATGGGCAGGCCGCCGTGCAGCACCCGGTCGATGGCCTGGCAGATGGGCATGTCCACGCCCAGGCGGGTCGCCAGCGCGGCCACCGAGCGGGCGTTGACCACGCCTTCGACCACACTGGTGCGGTTGCTCAGCAGTTCCTCGGCCGTGCGGCCCTCGCCAAGCGCCTTGCCGAAGGAAAAATTGCGCGACTGCTCGCTGGAGCAGGTCAGCGTCAGGTCGCCGATCCCGGCCAGGCCGGTGACGGTTTCCCGCTGGCCGCCGAGCGCCGTGGCCAGGCGCTTGATCTCGGCCAGGCCGCGAGCGATCAGTGCCGCGCGTGGATTCGACCCCATGCCGCGGCCCTGGGCGATGCCGCAGGCGATGGCCAGCACGTTCTTGACTGCGCCGCCGACCTCGACGCCGACCAGGTCTTCCGACAGGTACGGCCGAAAGCTCGGCGTGGCCAGGGTGATCGCCACCCGGGCGGCCAGGGTCTGCGGCGCGCTGTCGGCGGTGGCGCCGGCCAGATCGGCCGAGGCGATGGTCACCGCCGTCGGCTGTCCGGCGGCCACTTCATCGGCGAAGCTCGGGCCGGACAAGGCGGCCAGTGGCCGGCCGGGCAATTCCTGCTCGATCACTTGCGTCATCAGGGCGCCGGTGTCGTTCTCGATGCCCTTGCTGCACACCACGATCGGCACCCCGGGTGGCAGGTGTGCGCCGATCTGTCGGCACATGGGGCGCAGGAACTGCGAGGGCACCACCACGATCACCAGCTGCGTGCCGCTCAGCGCCTCGGCGAGGTCGTCGGTGGCCTTGATGGCGTCGGGCAGCGGGTGCTGAGGCAGGAAGGGATTGCGCCGATCGCGGTGGATGGCGGCGACCGCGTCGGTCTCGCGTACCCACAGCGTGGTGTCGCGGCCGGCGGCATGGGCGGTCATGGCCAGGGCAGAGCCCCAGGCACCGCCTCCGACGACGGTGACGGCTTGAAAGATGGTCGACGGTCGGTCGGAATTCAGAGGATTCGGTTCGCTGGATTCGATAGGCAAAACATATGACCGGGTGGCTGAAATCGTGGCAGGCGCTAGAGCGCATATTCATAAATATAGGCGCCAACTCAGTATTTCAAGTTTAACCACCCGGGGATTTAATGCCAGCCGGCGGGGCGCGAGGGGCACGCGCCTGGGGCGCCGCCAGCGGCGAAAGCGCGCGCATGGCGGGCCACGGGCGCAGGTCCTCAGCGCCTGCGTCAACGATGCGGTGATAGATCGGAAGA